>JBAXDA010000033.1:0-9509 GCA_037141215.1 Candidatus Firestoneibacteriota bacterium
ACTCGGCGCTTCTCGAAGAAACCGAAAGAACTTTAGCCTTGAATATTCCGGCAAGTTCTTTGCGGAACCATCCCGAAACAGGCGCGCCAAAACCATGTTTCCTTCTGTTAAGTATTTCTTCCGGGACAAAACCGCCAAAGGCTTTTCTTAAGATATATTTTGATATTCCTTTTCTTACTTTGTATTTTTCCGGCAAAGAAAAAACATATTCCGTGAGGGCGGTATCAAGGAACGGAGCCCGCGCCTCTAAAGACACAGCCATACTGGCCCTGTCGGTTTTCATGTTGAGGTCATCAGGCAGATAAGAATAAAAATTCAAGAGAAGCAGTTTATCCAGAAGCCCTTCCCCTTCAAGCCCTGAAAGCAGCACCCTTTCTTTCTCCCCTGCCGTTTTCATAAACCCTGCTAATTTCTGACCGGCGAATTTCTCAAGAAATTCTTCATTGAAGACTGTCAGCCAGGAATGATGCCTTGAGAGCGGATCCAGTCTTTTCCCGTAACAAAACCTTTCCAGTCTTTTTTTCAGATCAAAAACTCCGTAGGTGCGCGGAAGAACCCGGGAAAACAACCTGCCTGCCAGGAAAGCAACTTCCGGCAGTTTCTCAGCCAGCAAGGCTGCCCTGAATCTGTCATAACCCGCGAAGAGCTCATCTCCGCCGTCCCCGGTAAGAACCACCGTTACCTGTTTCTTCGCTTCCTCGCAAATAAGATAGGTAGGAAGCGCCGAAGAATCTCCAAAAGGCAGGTCAAAAGCGGAGATAAGTTTACAGGCAAGCTCTGCGGAATCAATTTTTACGCTGAACTCCGTGTGCTCGGTCTTAAAGTATTTTGCAGCCAGAGCCGCGTATTTTCGTTCATCAAAAGACGCTTCATCGGCAAGGCCTGCAGAAAAAGTCCTTACTCTCCCCGGAGAGGCCTGCACGGCTACTCCCGTTATTATTGCCGAATCCAGCCCGCCGCTCAACAATACGCCGAGGGGCACATCAGAGACCAAGCGCTTGGACACAGCGGCAAGAACAAGTTCTTTTATTTTACCTGCCGCCTGCGGTTCGGTGATGGGAATTTTTTCTGTTTTCAACTCCCAATATTTATGAGTCTCGGTGCTTCCGTCTTTCTCAATTACCATTGTTGTTGCCGGCGGGAGCTGCTGGATCTTTTCATACAGCGTGTCGGGGGATCTCACATATCCGTACATCAGGTATTCAGGTATAGCTTTTAAGGAAGGACTCCGCTTGACCCAGGGGCAAACAAATAGGCCCTTCAATTCAGAGGCAAAAGTGAATTTAGAGTTTTCCGAATGATAGTAGAGAGGCTTCTTACCTGTCCGGTCCCTGGAAAGCACCAGCCGTTTGAGTTTCGAGTCCCAGACGGCTATGGCGAACATCCCGTCCAGCTCTTCAGGAAAAGAAGAGCCGCTTTCTTCGTAAAGATGGACTATTACCTCGGTGTCAGATAAAGACCTGAAGTTATGGCCCTTGCTCAGTAATTTTTCGCGAAGTTCTCTGAAATTATAGATTTCTCCGTTGAAGAACACCCATATCGTTCCATCTTCATTCCCCAAGGGTTGATTCGCAGGTGTACTGAGGTCAATGATACTAAGGCGGTTCGCTCCGAGATATGCGCAGCCTCCTTCAAAAACCTCTTTTTTTATCCCGGTTTGATCAGGACCTCTGTGCTTTAAGGCAAGGGCCATCCCTTCAATTATCCCGGAGGCCACTGATTCATTTTTATAATCCAGAAATCCAAAAATTCCGCACATGGGCTAACAACATCCCCTGAAAGTTAGAGAACTTCTATTCATTATATTCCTTTAATATTTTACTTTACTGCTTCTGCCTTTCCTGCGGCGCATAGAACTTTCATTCTATTTCAAGCTTACTTTTATACTGCCCCCGTCTCTCCTGACATAAACCTTTCCTTCTTTTGCCAGCCAGCCGACGCCGATATAAATAAGGGAATCGGGCATCTTCGTGTCTTTTTTTATCTTGGATATGGAGGACTCGCCTGCAGAACTAAGGTAGAGCCAGACTTTACCAGGAGCTTCAATGATTTCCTGCATCATTTTAACCACCCCCGTTACATGCGCTCCGAGAGATACTCGGCAATATGCATGACTTTCGTTTTCAGATTATCATTTTTAACAAAGTTTATCAACTGCAACTTGCAGGCCGGACATGCCGTAAGCGTTACAGATGCGCCTGTTTCCGCAATGGCATCAGACTTTCTTTTCCCTATTTTCCTGGCTATCTCAGGAAAATATACATGATAAAATCCACCCGAGCCGCAGCACGAAGGCCCGTTGCGGAGTTCTTTGAATTTAACTCCCGGCACTGCTTTTATGAGTTTTCTTGGTTCAGCAGTCACGCCGAGAGAATTCGCAAGGTGACACGGGTCGTGATATGTAACAGTCTCGCAAAGCTCTTTTAGAGGACCAAGCGCCTCAACATTTCTTGCGACCAGGCTCGTAAAATCCAGCATCTTTCCGGCCACCGTCTTGTGCTTTTCATAATACTCAGGATCTGCTTCTTTTAGTATTTCCCCGTAGTTCTTCTTAATGCCGACGATGCAGGTAGGACAGGAAGAGACTATATAATCGTAATACCTGGAAGTAAACAGGTCAACATTCTTTCTGATGGTTTTCAGCAAAGACCCGGAATCCCCGCCTATCATAAGAGGTATTCCACAACACCGCTCTTCGGCCGAAACTTCAACATCAAATCCTATTTTATTCAGGACTTTTATGGTGGCTTTCGCCGTGTCAGAAAAAAGGAATCTGTCAACACAGCCGACAAAGTAAAGCACCTTCTTAGGATTGCTGCCGGACAAACTCTGGTTTTTTAAAGCCTTGCTGATTTTGGGAATATTCGAGAGTTTTAGAGCTCCCGCAGGAATGTCAACAGGCAGTGGTATATTGCTGACAAAGTTATTGTAAACTATTCTGGCCCAATAAGCGGAGAGCTTGCGGAGCCGTTTATCTCCCAGAGCCGCTTTCAAAAGCTTTTTTTTCCAGTCAAGCCCGTATTTTTTCCTGAACTCAACTCGGAGATCGGCAATGGCATCGGCGGCGTGCAGTCCGCTCGGACAGTTTTTGAAGCAAGTCTCGCACATCAAACAATTATTGAGTATCTTGCGGAGCACTCTGTCGTTATTCAGAGTGCCGTCCATCTGCGCCTTGATCAGTCTTATTTTAGCCCTCGGAGAAATTGCCTCTTCTTTCATCTCTTTGTAAACCGGGCACTGGTTCACGCAGAACCCGCATTTGAGGCATCTCTTGACAACGTCTTTGGCTCTTTCCATAAACCTCTGGTTTAGTTCTTAGTCTATAAAACTCCCGGGGTTTAGGATACCCTTGGGGTCAAAAAATTTCTTTACCTCTTTCATCAGGTTCAATTCTGTTTCTTTTATCTGATAACCCAAAAATTTCTTCTTGCCGATGCCGATGCCGTGTTCTCCCGAGAGAGTTCCACCGAGAGAAACCACTAAGGGAGTTATTTCCTCAAGTATCCTGTCCGCTTTCTCCTCTTCTTCCTTGGTGTCTATAAGGAAATGAGGGTGAAGATTGCCGTCGCCGGAATGCGAGATTAAGCCCAGCATAACGCCGTGTTTTTTTGTAAGTTCAGTTAATCTGGTTATTACCTCGTAGAGATTCTTTGTAGGAACCGTAAGATCCTCGGCAATGCAGATAGGTTTACACCTTGCCATACTGGGAAGCGCGCTCTTTCTCGCCAGCCAAAGGTTCTCATTCTCTGTTTCAGAACGGGCTACCTCTGACCTGGTAGCATTGTTTTTCTTAAAGAGCTCAAAAATACGGACTATGTCTTCTTCCACCTGCCGCTTTGACCCGTCCAGCTCCATAAGCACAAGCGCCTCGGCATTCTTGTCGAGACCTGCTTTGACGTAGTCTTCAACCGCCCCTATTACAAGTTTATCTATTATCTCCATAGCTGCCGGCATAAGGCCTGCGGCCAATATTTCGTTAATTGTATTGCAGGCATCCTGCATCTTTCCAAAATGGGCCACCATAACTTTCCTGGTTTCCGGTTTTACAAGTATCTTGACTGTCGCCTGCGTGACTATTCCGAGGGTGCCTTCTGAGCCGCAAATAAGAGACATAAGATCATACCCGACTACATTCTTCTTGGTCTTAGTCCCCAGTTTTATTATCCTTCCGTCGGCGAGCACAACTTCAAGCTCGAGCAGATAATCTCTTGTTACCCCGTATTTTAGCGCTTTCATCCCCCCTGAATTCAAGGCAATGGAGCCGCCGATTGTAGCAATCCTGCTGCTGCCAAGGTCAACGGGATAAGTAAACCCCATCGGGGTTAGTTCATTTTCAAGTTCTTCAAGTATTTTCCCAGCTTGTATGGTTGCATATCTTTTCTCTTTATTAATTTCAATTGTTTTATTCATTTTTGAAAAGCAGAGCACTACCCCTCCCTTTTTGGGAATTGAAGCGCCGCACAAATTCGAACCTGAGCCGCGTGAGGTTATATAAAAACTTTCTTCATTTGCAAGTTTTACAAGACTTACTACCTCCTCTGTTTTAAGAGGGAAAACCACGGCCTCCGGCAGGCTTTCCTTCAAATAACCGTCATAGGAATAGGCAATAAGCTCTTCCTGCGAGGTTTTCACATTCTCCCCGCCAAAAATATTCCTTAGCGAATTAATTAGTTGTTTTTCCATTTGCCCCGTCCGCGCCTTTTTCACCTTTGGCGGCTTCATCAGCATAATTGAGCTGAAGATTCAGCAGTATCTGATCTAAAAAATCGCCCTCTTTGGGAGAGAGATTCCCTTTTGTTTTTTCCTTAAGCATTCTCAAGAGGTCTATCGTGCCTTTTGCCTGAACAAGATCTTTCTCCACCTTGTTAGTAGCCGGGTTCATTAGTTTACCCAACTGCATCACCGCCATATTTTGAAATGAATAGACCAGCTGCAAAAACATAACCGAGAACAAATCTTTTTCATTCATTTCGTCAGACATATTTGCCTCCCCGAAACAATTGCGCTAATCGTTTATTTGATTCACTCCGCAGTTCAGGCTTTCTTTACAGCCAATTATTTTCTTTATACCACTTGGCTGATATTCCTATTCCCTGTTTTATGCCGTATTTCGGATTAAATCCGAGTTCTGACTTGGCTTTAGAAATATCGCAGACCCACTGTCCCAGCATCTCTCTGACTTTTTGTCTTGTAAAAAGCGTTGATCTGTTAGAAACCTTCGCAACAAGTTCCGAAAGAAAAGCAGTTGTAAATACCAGGCTTATCGGGATTTTCAGCTTAACTGCCCTAACATGAAGCGCTTCGGCTATTTCCTTATGAACATCCTCCCAGGAGTAAACCTGTTCATCCGCGATAAAATAGGCGTTGCCGCTTTTGATGTCTTTTTCCGCCGACAGAACACAGGCTTGAATAAAGTCATCTATGTAGCAGAGACTTATGTATTTTTTCCTAAAGCCAAAGAAAGGTTTAACCCCCATTTTTACCGCAAAGAACATCTTCAGCATGTCCTCATCTCTCGGGCCGTAAAGCGCGGGCGGGCGCAAAGAAACAACCGGCAATCTGTGTTTGAATTCAAATACCGCTTCTTCACCTTTTAGTTTGCTTTCCCCGTAAAAAGTAACAGGTTTGCAGCCTTTGGTTTCTGCCACGGGACTGCCGTCCTTGGATGGGCCCATCACCGCCATACTGCTTACATATATGAACTTTTTGAGCCCCGGGGCTTCTCTTACCGCCGCCTCAAGAAGATTCTTTGTTCCGCGTTGGTTTACAGAGGCAAAATCTTCCCAGTTCCTACCCTGCTTTACCCCGGCAGTATGAAAGATATAATCGATGCCTTTGAGGAGGCCTTTTAAAGTCTCCGGTTTTGTTAACTCTCCATAAACGGTCTTTATGTTAAGATTTCCTATCCATCTAAGGTTGCTTGTTTTCCTGACAAGACAGTGGACTTCCATTCCTCTTTTAAGAAGTTCCTCTGTCAGAAAACTACCCGTGAATCCGTTTGAGCCGGTAACGAAAGCTTTTTTACCTTGGAGCGGCATATTTTTCCCCTTTTTATCCACCTTTTATCGCTTCCTGCTCTCTCTGTAAGTACAAGAGACCTGAACTTTCTATCAGCAGGGTTATTCTTTTCCTGTTCTATTAAACCCGACGATTTTATCTGCTGTTTCCCGGGTTTTCTATTGTAAACTTCAACAGAACTTTCGTATTCAAAACACTCTGTTAAAAAACTTGACAGCAACGAGAACACATACTATAATGAATGACGTTTTATTAAATCAATTATATCACAAACACCCTGAGATTTAAAGCGGATTACCTTTAGCAGATCCGAGCAGGCAAACCGGCAAAATACCCGGGAGAAAAGGAGATGTAAGAATATGGCAAAAAGGAAAAAAATGTTGAGGGGTATCAGGATTCGTTCAAAAAGGTCCCTCAAGAGACTGTCCCGCAAAGTAAAGAAAATATACAAGGAGCAAAGGTTTAAAGTCAGGCTTAAAGCCAGGGACACCTTAAAACTAAGCGAAGAAAGAGTCTGGCCTACCGGCACTAAAAAAGGCGACCTCTTTGAGAAAGCCTATAAATTCACCGTAGCAAAAGAAGTAATAGCTGCAGGAGTTTATCCCTATTTTAGGGCTATTGAGTCGGGGCAGGACACCGAAGTTATCTACAAAGGCAAGAAACTAATAATGATCGGTTCAAATAACTATCTCGGCCTCACTTCTGATCCCAGGGTGAAGGAAGCTTCAATAGAAGCCGTAAAGAAATATGGAACAGGTTGTTCCGGCTCCCGCTTCCTTAACGGCACGCTTGACCTGCATGTGCAGGCAGAGGCGGCGCTTGCCAAGTTCACGGGTAAAGAAGACGCTCTGCTTTACAGCACCGGATTCACCACAAACATCGGAGTTGTATCTACTATCCCCCAGAAAGATGATGTTATCTATTGCGACAGGATTAATCACGCAAGTATTATTGACGGAACCAGGCTCTCAATTGCAAAAACACTTAAATACAAGCACAACGATATGGAAGATTTGGAGCGCCTAATAGCCAAAGAAGACCCCAGAAAAGGCAAACTGATAGTTGTTGACGGTGTTTTCAGCATGGAAGGAGAGCTCTGCAATCTCCCAGGAATCTGCAAAATAGCCGAAAAATACGGGGCAAGAGTAATGGTGGATGACGCGCATTCTGCCGGTGTTTTCGGAAAAACAGGCGCCGGTGTAGCCGAGCATTTCGGACTTACGGATAAGGTCGATTTAATAATGGGTACTTTCAGCAAATCTTTTGCTTCTATGGGCGGGTATATAGCCAGCGAGAAAGATGTTATTATGTATTTAAAGCACACTTCCAGGGCTCAGATATTCCAGGCTTCCATGCCCCCTGCCAATGTTGCCGCGGTGCTTAAGTCACTTGAGATAATAGTTAATGAACCGGAAAGGCGCGAGAATCTCTGGAAGATTGTACGTTTCATGCTTAAGAGCATCAGGGAACTTGGCTTCAAGACCGGGGATACTGAATCGGCTATTATTCCAATATTTGTAGGGGATGATTTTAAATGCTTTAAAATGGGGAAGATGCTTGAAGATGAAGGTGTTTTTGTCAACCCTGTGGTTGCACCGGCTGTCGCTCCCGGGCAGGCTCTCATCAGAACCAGCTATACAGCAACACATACGCAGGAAGAGATGCTTTTTGTGTTGGATAAATTCAAAAAAGTAGGAAAGGCGCTAGGTATTATATAGACAGGAACTCTCGTAAAACATTAAGCCCCTTCAATAGAAGGGGCTTTTTTGTATCCGGAGGACTATACTGTTTTGTATCAATCCATCAAAGCTTCTGCTCAACTAATCTGTTAATCCCGACCTATTACAAATAAGAAATTTTGCTTTTTTTCTCTTTTTTCTGAACCGGGCCGGCCGAGTTAGGCTTCACAGGAAGAGTTTTTTCCTGAACCTTTGAAATGTCATCTTCCTGCTGGGCAAGAAGAAGATAAGCCTGGTGTAATTTTGTCCTTACAGTAGTGTTTCTGGGCTCCTTTCTTAATATTAACCGGTAGATTTCTATTGCCTTCTCAAAGAAAGCGTCTTTCATGTGCTTCTCTGCCTGACCAAACATTTCCTCAACAGTCCCTTTCTCTGATACAGGAGTAACAGGAGGGAGGTCAATATCTTCTAATCTTGGTTTTTGATTATATTCCGACTTTGACTGCACCGAAGAAGTGCTTTTCTCTATTATTATATCTCCGGTAAAAGACGATTTAGGCTCAGGTTTTCGTTCAAACTTTATCGGTTCTGTTGCTTTCTCTACAGTTTGTTCCGGTTTCTTCTCAGATTCCGCTGCAGGACCGGAATCCCTGACAGAAAGATAAGCTGCTTTTTCAGTTAATTGTTTTGCAGCAGTCAAATTCTTTGCTTTTGTGAACAATTCTGCTGCCAGCTTGCAGGATTCGGCGGCTTCTTTGTAGAGACCTTTTTTCTCGAGAATATTTGAGTGTTTCTGATGAGCTTCAGCCATACCCGGACAATTTGCCACAAGTGTTTCAGAGACACTGGCAGCCGCATCTAGATCTGTTGTTTCCAGTATAGCTATTGCCTTGCCATAATTATTAACAGCTTCGGCAAGCGACCCCTTCTTTGCGTAGGCATCCCCAAGCCCTCTGAATATATCGGGATTCTTAGGCTCAATTTTTAAGACTTTTTCCAGAGTTGAAATAGCCAACTGCGCCTTTGACATATTCGTGTAACAGCTGGCAAGGTGTATATGAGCCCCAATATGATTAACTTTAATCTTTATTAGTATCTCGAGTTCCTGCGCAGCTTCTTTCCACATTGCGCGGGCATAATGAACAAGTCCTGTTATATAGTGGGCCTCGATGCTCTTTAGTTCAATTGCCTTTCCGGAAAACTCTTCGGCTTCATTAAGTTTATTCTCGGAGAGATAATGTTCGGCGATGGCAAGATACTCAAGCTTTGCTTCTCTTTCCATTTCCTGATTAACATATATTTCCGCCGATTTTATCCTCGCTTCTATTTGAGAAGGGTCTATCTCCAGGACTTTCTGGAAATATTTCAGAGCGTTCTTAAATAAGCGGCTTTCGTAGTAGGCTCCGCCAAGAAGTAGAAATTCCTTTGAAGCCTTTTCTTTCTGTCCTTTCTCTGAGTACAGCTCGGCCAGTTTTGAGTGTGCTTCCGCATTATTGGGATCTTTCGCGGTTATTTCCTCGTAAAGAGCCAGCGCACCGTCAGAATCGCCTTTCTGCAGTACGCCTTCGGCCTCATTTAAGAGTTTTGTTATTTCTTCTTCTTTCATCTCTTCTCCCAGTCAAGTCTTTCTTATTCTTCGTTATTTACTCGGCAGTCATTGCATCCGAGCCATTGAAAAGCAGCCCATCAAGCCCTTGCTTAAGCTCAACAGGATAGGTTGCCGCCCCAAGAGCATCCTCTCGGGTAATCAGTCCCTGCCGATAAAGTTCCAATAGACTCTGATCAAATGTCTGCATTTTATACTGCTCGTAC
>JBAXDA010000034.1:0-9451 GCA_037141215.1 Candidatus Firestoneibacteriota bacterium
TTCAGTAAATACCATAGCCATTTTTCTACCCTCCACTCTGATTATATACTCAGTATTGCATAATCAATATGATACCCGTCAGGTTATCTGGGATTGGCCGCTTTAGCTTTTTCCGCAGCCTCTTTAGCAAGCGCGCAGGCCTTTTCCGCAGCTTCCCTGCACTTTACAAAGTTTGCGTTCTCCATCTCTGCTTTTGCCGTAGCGGCGGCTTCTTCGGCACTCTTAAAAAGATCTGCCATGGAAACATCAGCGCCGGCAGCCTTTGCCTCCCCAAGGCAGGTTTTTGCCCTGGTCATCGCGTAATTGGCTTTCTCGACATCCTCAATCGCTTTTCGTATGGCTTCAAAAGCCCGTCCCGCAAGTTCCTTTGCCAGTCTGTATTTTTGCTGCCTAAAACTGCTCTTTGCTTCCCAGAGGTCGTCCTTTATTTCTTTTAGTTTCTTCCCGTAAGCTTTGTCAAGCCCGACCTCAACAGCAAACTGCAGGCTCCGCTCCGTGCCGGCTATCAGTATATTTACCTCATTGGGGATTTCTCTTATTTCTTTTGCCAGCCCTGAAACTTTTTTAGCCGACTCTTCAGCTTTCGCATAACTTCCTCTTTCTAAATATTCCCCGGCAAGGACCAGTCCTGACTTTGCGTTCAAGAAAGTATCGCTCATGTCAACTCTGGATTCCGAAGCATCCGTGAGTTTCAGTTCGTTTTCTGCTGCTGCTATAGCTGCACAGGCAGAATTATAAGCCGGCTTATCCTCATTTTTAATATATTTCGAGCAGCCGGCGTTAAGCACAGCAAAAGCTGCAGCAAGGAAAATCCCGGTCTTAAAACTCCGCATGAAGCAGCCCCCATAATATATTTCCTGTCAATAAGAATCTCTATTCCCGTTTTTAATATTAAACCCGGGCCTTGCCTATTTTGATTTTTTTGTCGCTTCTTCTATATTAGCCATTATCGGCCTTAGAAGATTTGTAAATTCCATCGGGAAAATATATTTTGTCGCGGGCGAGGCTCCAAGCGCCTTCAAGGTTTCCAGGTACTGAAGGCTCATGGTCTTCTCGTCAATGTTTTTTGCCGCCCCAAATATATTATCCAATGCCTTGGCGTAACCTTCCGCTTCCAGCATCTGAGATTGTTTTTTGCCTTCCGCGCGAAGAATGGAGGCCTGCTTTTCTCCCTCGGCTATGGTGATTGCCGCCTGTTTTGTGCCGTCTGATTCCGTTACGACCGCCCTTCTGTGCCTTTCTGCGGCCATCTGCTTCGTCATCGCTGTCTGAACTTCGGCGGGCGGCTGTATCTCTCTTATTTCTACAGAGGTTACCTTAACTCCCCATCTGCCGGTGACTTCATCCAACTTGGTGCGGAGGACTTCATTTATCTGTTCCCTCTTGGCAAGCACATCATCCAGAGGAATATCTCCTATGATAGCCCTCAGGGTCGTGGTGGCAATACCCTGCGCGGCTCCCGCAAAATTCCTCACCTGTATTACTGAAGCAGAGGGATCAAGAACTTTCCAGTAAATAAGAAAATCTACCGAGATGGGCGCATTGTCTTTCGTTATGCAGGTCTGCTCAGGAATTTCAAGAAAGGACTCCCTCAGATCAACCCATACAACCTGGTCAATTACGGGCCAGACAAAAACTATGCCGGGGCCTCTCTCTCCTTTGGTCTTACCCAGCCGAAAGAGCACCAGTCTTTGATATTCTTTAACGATCTTTATCGCATTGTAAATAACTATCACAAAAAAACCGACAATACAAAGAACAAATATTCCCATTTTGCACCCCCCTAAATATTACTGCGCTTAACAAAACTTGCGGATAATACCGCCGGCCTTAAGGCTGCGGTTCATTTCTTTTTCTCTTTGAGTTCTTCCACTATAAGTTTTATGCCTTCAACCGCAAGCACGCGAACTGTCTGCCCTTTTTTTATTGATTTTTTGTTCCCGCTTTCAGCTGACCAATCTTCTTTATTGACATAAACTATACCGACAGGATTCAAAGGAGTTTTAACAATTCCCTCGGCTCCCAAAAGGCTCTGGATACCTATTACAACCCTGCCTTTCAGCGATTGCACGCCTATGTAGATGATTATAGCAAAAAATGCCGTGCTAAGCACTACCATTGTTGCAACAACCATAAGCGAGATCCGGTAGTAAGGCATCATCGGAGAGAAAAGCATAACTGAACCAAGAGCAAGAGAAATAACACCTCCTGCCGCAAGTCCCCCGTGAGCAGAAGATTTTATTTCAAGAATAAAAAGCACTATAGCAAGCACAAGGAGAGCCATTCCCGCAAGGCTCACGGTCAGTGAATTAAATGAAATTAAAGCCAAAATAATACTTATCATTCCGGCAACTCCCGGAAGTACGGCGCCTGGCGAAGCAAGTTCATAAATAAGACCGTAAATACCCACAAGAAATAGCACATAGGCTATTGTCGGATCAAAGAGGAGATTCAGGAAACCTTCCCTCCTGCTTTGATTTAACTGCACTATTTTTACTGCTTTTAAGTCAAGTTTGATCTCTCCTCCTGAAAGCAGTTTTATTTTTCTTCCGTCAAGTTTTTGGAGCAGGTCTTCGCGGCTGTCCGAGACAAGATCCGCTACACCCTTTTTCAAGGCTTCTGTCTCCGTTATTGAAACGCTTTTCCTAACAGCTTCCTCGGCCCAGAGAATGTCTTTTTTCCTTTTTTCCGCGAGTGATCTGATATAGGCCGCAGCGTCATTGGTAACTTTTTCCGAAGCCATTTTTCCGTCAAGATAGACCGGATGCGCCGCGCCCAGGTTTGTACCTGAAGCCATGACGACACAATCGGAAGCGAGTGCGATAAAAAGCCCGGCCGAAGCCCACCGGGCACCTTTTGGCGAGACATAAGTTATCACGGGCACCTTTGAATCAAGAATTTTCTGAACGATCTCCCTCATCGAATAGTCAAGACCGCCGGGAGTATCAATTTCTATAATTACGCATTCAGCCTTAAGTTTCTCGGCTTCGTTGATTCCTCTTATTAAATAAGCCGCTGAAGCCGGGTTGACGGCCCCGGAGAGCTTAAGCATTACGACCTCTTTTGCGGAAAGCGACAAGGCAAGGAGAGAAAAAAGCGCTGCAACGAATAATTTTATTTTTCTCATAATCGTTTAATCCTCCTGCGCGCTGCTATCAACGCTCCTGAAGCAACAAGTCCGCTTTCTATCCTGTCTATGCCCTTTATTTTCCCTGCAAACACGGAAGAGAAACCTCCTGTCGCCACAACCTTAGTACGGCCTTTAATTTTCTTTTTGAGGAGGGAGATAACACCTTCTATCATGGTTGCCGCTCCGTAATAGGTGCCGCTAAGTATGTTCTGCTCTGTGTCCCTGCCTATAATTTCTACGGGTTTTTTGAAGGCCAGTTTAGGCAGTTTCGCGGTCCTGGCATGCAAATATTCGCCGAAAACAGCCAAACCGGGGAGTATCATCCCGCCCGCAAATCTTCCCTGACGGTCAACTACATTAAAGGTCGTGGCTGTGCCAAAATCCAGAACTATAAGCGGCGCTCCGTACTTCTGCTTCGCCGCGCAGGCTGCCAACAGCCGGTCTATTCCTGTTTCCTTTTTATTTCTGTAAAGGTTTTTTATGGGGATTTCTGAGTTCTTTAATTCAATTATTTTTGCGCTGACTGTTTTCTTTACAAGCCTGGTGAGTGAAGGTACGACGGAAGCAATTATCACTGTCTCAAGGCCAGCCTGCCTTAAGAACGGATGCTTTTCAATCCTGCTTGCTTTTGCGGGTACTTGTTTTACAAACACAGGCACAGAACCTCTAAGGAGGAAGAATTTTACCGCGGAATTGCCTATTATGACTACTGCCGTTTTATGAGACATCGCCCGATACCGTCTTATATATTATCCCGCTGTCCAGCCTGACAAGCAGGGAACAATCATCGTCAACATCCT
The DNA here is from genome assembly GCA_037141215.1 of Candidatus Firestoneibacteriota bacterium. Classification (GTDB taxonomy): domain Bacteria; phylum Oederibacteriota; class D2-FULL-39-29; order D2-FULL-39-29; family CAIOVX01; genus JBAXDA01. Next base: position 3,931 of record JBAXDA010000034.1, read on the forward strand.
GTGCGAAACCTTCTATAATATCTTTGCCCTGGGTTATTTTCACCCTCGTATTGAGAGTGGCGCAATTATCCTTCCATCTGTTCAAGATGGGGTCAAAACCCTCTCTTTTAAAGAGCTCGTAATAATCTTCAAGGTTTTTCAGTATTTCTTTGAGCAATTTCACTCTGGAGAACTCCTGCTTCAGTTCAATTTTCAAGGAAGTAGCAGTATGTTTCAAGCTCTCAGGAAAATCGCTTCTTGAAAAATTAACATTAACGCCCATACCGATTACAAGGTAATTTATCACATCCATCTCGGCCCTCATTTCGGTTAAGATTCCGCAAAGCTTCTTCCCGCGGAAAAACACATCGTTGGGCCACTTCAGAACCGCGTCCTCGCCGGTAACTTTTTTTACGGCGTCCACCACAGAAAGGCCGGAGATAAAAGTGATTTTTGAGGAATGGAAAGGGCTTATGCGCGGTTTCAATATTACGGAGAACCAGAGTCCGAGATTCGGCGGTGAGATCCAGTTTCGCCCGAGACGGCCTTTTCCGTGAGTCTGTTTCTCGGCGGTTACCAGGAATCCCTCTTCTACTCCTTTTTCCGTGTACTTGAGAGCAAAATCATTTGTGGAACCTATTTCGTTAAAGCAGTACATGTTCTGACCGACATACTTTGTATTAAGGCCGTTCCTTATCTCCGCCGCAAGCAAAATATCAGGAGCGGAAAGCAGTTTGTAGCCGAGGTGAGTATGGCTTTCGATTTCATAACCCTGAGCAATCAGGGAATGGATATTCTTCCAGATGGCGGTCCTGGAAACCTTGAATTTTCTGCTCAAATCCTCTCCCGAGACATACTTATTGGGAGATTTCCGCAGAAGCTCAAGTATTTCTTCTTCCGTGTCTATCCTGCTCATCCCTTGATCTCTCCAAACTTATCTTCATATTTTCTGAGATTATCCTGCAGCGCAAGCATAAACCGCTTTGCATGCGCGGGCGAGGTTATCACCCTGGCTTTGACTTTGTTCTTAGGCTGCTGGGGGAAAACAAACGCGAAATCAATGACAAACTCCGTGTTTGAATGCGCAACCACGGCAAAATTAGTATAGATGCCCTTTGCCGTCTCTTCGTCTATCTCAAGATTTATCGGTGTATCTCCGTTTCCGCCTGCCATGTTCCCTCCTTGAGGTGTGTCGATGACGACACACCGAAACCCTGAAATTTGCAAGATCCAAATTTCAGGGTTGAAACAATCACAAAAGCTTGCAAGATCCAAATTTCAGGGTTGAGCAATCTTAGTACCTTTCTGAAATTTGCAAGATCCAAATTTCTGGATTGAAACAATCACAAAAGCTTGCAAGATCATAATTTCAGAGTTGAAAAGTCTTCATTTACACCTTCCTTCCCCTGTTTACCTTCCAAACATCCAAAACTTTATTCTTCCTAACAACATAAATATTATCATAAAGATTAACTGTTGTGCAACAATGACTTGGAACAAGTTTTATTGTGCTGATTTTTTTCTTCCCTGCCCCTATTATTTTAATTCTACAGTGTTCTTCGTTTAGCTTTAACACTGTTCCTTTAACGTCCTTAAGGACGGGCTGACCAAACTCGCTCGTAAGCGCTTTGTGCCCCGCGTCCCCTATATAATCTCCGTTCGCGCGCCTGCAAAGAACCGTCGAAAGAACATAAAGAGCTTTCTTGAAATCACCCGTCACGCTGCCATATTTAGAGTCCATAAAAACATAGGAGCCGGGTTGGATATCCGTCACATTGGCGTTTCTGCCGGTAAGGTTATAGGTTCCGGTGCCTCCGGCCGTGACAATCTTGCAGTCAATACCGTTTTCAAGCAGCAGGATCTTTGTTTTTACAAGACCGTCCAAGGCCAGTCCTGCAACCGCGGTTCTTTTTTTCCTGTCTGCAAGAAGGACTGCCTGCCCCTCGTACCCCTGAAGCCCTTTGAATTTCAGATTGGAGCATTTTAAAACACTGCGTGTAAACTCCAGCGTGTCTTTGCCGGGTTCTCTGCCGCACCTGTCCATCCCCACATCAACTTCCACCAGAACATTCAACTCTACACGGTATTTGCCGGCAAGCCGGTTCAAATCTTTAAGATTTTTCTCGTTTTCAACAGCAAGGATAACTTCAATAGGGTATTTTGCCAGGCGGAGCAGTCTTTTTATTTTTCCTTCATCCGTGAGTTCATTCGCAAGCAAAACTTTTTTTATACCACCGTTAACCAGGGCTTCGGCTTCATCAATGGTCTGGGCAGTGATTCCGACAGCTCCGAACCTCATCTGTAGCCGCGCTATCTCAACACACTTGTGACTCTTAAAATGCGGGCGTATGCCGATATTATTTCTCTTTCCATACAAGGCCATTTTCTTGATATTCGCCATAAGAAGTCCGTAATCAACGACAAGAGCCGGAGTTATCAATTCTCTCATCTATTTCTCCAACGCCGCTATTATTGCTTTGCAGAAGGCCGGCAGATCATCAGGCTTTCTCGAAGTGATCAAGTTTCCGTCAATGACGACTTCTTTATCCACGAAAGTTGCTCCCGCGCAGATCATATCATCCTTCACGGCATTAAAGGCTGTGGCTGTCTTTCCTTTCAGTATGCCCGCCGAGACAAGCACCGAACCGGCGTGACAAATAGCGGCTACTACTTTCCCCGACAGGAACATATCTCTTACCAGTTTAACCGGAGCTTCATACCTTCTTATAAAATCAGGAGCCCAGCCGCCGGGAATTATCACGGCATCAAGATCTTTGATTTTGAGTTTCTCGGCAGTTCTATCAGCCTTGATAGGATAACCGAATTTGCCCGTATAACTATCGGCAGAGCCGGTCCCGCAGACGAGAACTTCAGCGCCCGCTTCCTTAAACCGGTAGTAAGGATACATTACTTCCATATCCTGAAACTGCTCGGCAACGAGGATCACTATCTTTTTACCTTTAAGGGACATAAACCCTCCTTAAAATAGCAAATTCAAAATAATGACGCTTCACAAACAAACTGAAGTTTATATTTTTTTGATTTTCTATTTTTTTCTAATACCTTCCCAACTCCTTTGCCAATCTCACAAACTCTTTGAACTGCTCAAGGCTTACATCGTCCGGAATAGAGTGATCGGTGGAAACAATATAGCCGCCGTTGGACTTCATCAGAGGGATCAGCCGCGCCATCTCGTCCCACATCTGCTGCGGTTTTTTGTAATACATAGCGTTAAGTCCGCCGCGGAAAGTCAGCTTACTGCCATACTTTGCTTTAAGTTCTCCGGGGTTCATCCCTGCTTTAACTTCAAGCGGGTTTAGCAGATCCAGGCCCATCTCCACCAGGTCAGGTACAAAAGGCATAATATCCCCGCAGGAATGCAGGTGGGCTTTAAGTTTGTGCGCGTGCGCGAACTCAATACACTGTTTATGGAAAGGTTTAAGAAGCTCGCGATACATCTCAAGAGAGAAAAATTGGTTTAGCTTATAACCCATATCATCATACCAGAAGATTTCGTCAAATTCGTAGCCTTCATCCAGTATGAGCTTTATCTGGCTGAGATTCAGTTCAAGATGCGTTTTGAACATATCCCGCATCCAATCAGGATCTTCAACTAGCGCAATCAACACCCGTTCTGTTCCGACCATCCAGGAATGAGTCACATCAAAACCAAACCAGTTTACAAGACCCATCCAGGCGCCCTGATCTCTTGTCTTCTTATAGTTTTCTTTCAAGAATTTCCAATCAATTCTTTCCCTTGAGGGCTGCATCCTCAACTTCGCTTTTTCCCAGTCATCTCTGGTTTTTATGGTAAAGTCCACAAACTCAGGAACGCTCCCGGCATGTTTCCAGTTTTTCAGCGTAACTCCCCATTTTGTCGTCTTTACCAGATATTCTTTCGTTTCCTCAATTACTTTCACCGGATACTGCGGAGAGTTATCGCAGATATGCCAGGTTGCGTTAATATCCATACCAAAGAATTCCTGATAATCCGCCCCTTTTGGCATTCCCTCCCGCTCCCACCTTTCAATCGCGGTCGGCCACGGATGATCAATTATAGGGCATCTGTCCGCTTCTTTGTGGTTCACGATCAAGTTCATTCGCTCTCTTGTCGTAAGTTCTTTCACTTTCTCTCCTCTTACTTATAACTACTTGCAAATTTAACCTGTCATTCCGTTCTTTATTCTCGTTTTCTATTTTTCTATTTTTCTGTTTTTCTATTTTTTCTATTTTTCTGTTTTTTTGTTTTTGCTTATAGTAATCTTTCCCGGTTCTATCTGCTGAAAAATACGACCAGATAACTGATTACCAGAAGAAACGGACTAAGGTAAAGCAGTAAAGGGTAAACCTCCGTAAGTTCCACTTTGAAATATTCACAGGTAAGCACAAAACAAAGGTGAACAGGCGAGAGCATAACCCCGACATATCCGCTGACGAAAGCAAAAGAAAGCATCTGCGTGTCCAGCACCGCCCCAACCGTAATAAAGGGCAGAATCAGAGGAAAGGTAATCCCCACATAGGCCTGGACTACTCCCGTAAGCAGACCTACAAGAAAAGGCATCGCAAAGACAATCAAAGGAAGCGGAACATTCGCAAATTTAAAATATGCGGTTAGTTCTGTTACCGCCCCGCTTATCTCCAGCATATTCTTAAAATACATTACTCCGAATATAAGCACTACGATATGCCAGGAAAGAGCTTCCTTCATATTCCCCAGCATGGCTCCTGGCTTGAAACGGTACATAAGAGTGTAGAAAAGCACGGTCAGAAGCAGAGCGAGTATCAGATTCCATTTGAAGAAGAGCACCGTTAGAACAAGAAAAGCCATCGGCACCACTCCTTCGAGCACTGCCAGGATATGCGCCCTCAGAGATTTATCCTTTCCGCCGTGTTTTACCGCTTTCGGGACCTTATGAAAAGCCACAAACCAGCCTGCAATAAGCATGAAGAGAACCACGGGTAACTGGTTTGCGGCAAAGACTGACATAGAGACGCCCGTAATAAGAGAGGCAAAGATAAGTCCCGGATAGATAGGAAGTACAGGCTCCCAGATATGGCGGAGCCAGTAATTGGCGAAACCCTTTTTCCTCTGGGCCATAAAAGAGCCCTTGAGCGCCTCATCAACCATAGGCGCGGAGAACCTTGCCCCTCCGGCTGAAGGCAGCATCCCGAGAAAAACAGGAAAGAAAGCCGCAGCCTTCCTGGGATCCCTCGCCAGAAACCCTATAGATTCTATCATGCGGGTGAAGACCCCTCCTTTCCGCATAAGCACTTCCAAGAGCCCTATTAAATAGAGGACGATTATGAGTTCTATAGTGATAAAGGTTCCTGACCTGGAGTCGCGCACGGCAATTGTAGAGTACGCAACATTAAAAACTTCGCCAAAATCCACTTTAAAAACCATAATAAGGAGCCAGGAGGCTAAAATCAGGGTAAGGCCTAAGGAAACTTTTGAACGGAGTCCGACAAGAATGGCAATAAATATAAATATCAGTTTAAAGAAGACCCAAAAATCAGGAACTGCTATTGCTTCCATATTACT
>JBAXDA010000035.1:0-9437 GCA_037141215.1 Candidatus Firestoneibacteriota bacterium
TCTTTGGCCTCGGGGAGACGGGTAAAGTAGTAATAAGCTATCATAGAAAATATTGAACCGAAAAGAAAAAGGCTTGAAAAAGCAAAGTGCTTGTTTGAAAACCCGTCCATGAACATCCCTGCTATCACGGCAAAAATCATGCCGACCGCGCCTCCGACAAAACTCCTGCGCCCAAAATAATACCCCCTCTGCTTTGCCGGAATTATTTCGCCCATCCAGGAGAACCAGGCCTGACCGGAGAAAACATTAAAAAAGGACATAATAACCACAAGCGCCAGATAAAATAAAAGCGGGTTGGGCATTATCTTGTAGAATATCAGGAGCGGAATGGCAGCCATGAGGAACTGGATAAGTCTTACAGGAAGACAGGCAAAAAGGGTAAGTTTTTTCTTTTTCGCAAATCTGTCGACAAAATACGAGAATACGGGAGCAGAGATACCCGCAAGAGAACCTATGGAAGCCATAAGACCGAACTCAAACTCACTGGCTCCCAGAAGCAGTACATAGCCTGTCGCGACGGGACCTGACATGGAGGCGACCCAAACATTGGCGGTCGCTATCTCCATAAGAAAATCTTTATATACTGTTTTTGGCAGGGCCTCGTTTTGGAGATTGGCAGCCCCGCCTGCGTTACTGTTTCCTTCTGGCATATTATTAGGCCTTTAAAAATACTATTATTATGAACGCAACAGGTAATATTATAGTAGGGATGAATAGTTTTGTCAATGACATGAGAAAAAGCCCTTCAAAGAAGGGCTTTAAGTTGTTTGGTTGCGGGGGACCGATTCGAACGGTCGACCTTCGGGTTATGAGCCCGACGAGCTTCCAACTGCTCCACCCCGCGATGTTATTAACATAAAGTTTAAAATCCTGAAATAAACAGCCTCAAACAGCAGTATTACTAAGACTTTTCATCAGCATGATCAAACCAACCTACGCAAGTTGCAATTATACAACTATTTGCAGTGTTTTGCAATCATTTTCCTGAGCATTTTCACGCTCTGCCGCATTGCTTCAAATTCATCGGGATTTTCACCCTCATACTCAATGCTGAAGTATCCGTTGAACTTCGCAGCGGTCATAATCCTGAAGATCCTATTATAATCCAGTTTTTTCTCGGCTGCGTTGGCAAGTTCAAAAGTCTTAGCGTGGACAACAGCGGCGTATTTAGCCGTTTTCTTGATAGACTTGTAAAGGTCCGTAAAATTGCCGGTGTCAAGAATGATGCCAAACCATTTTGAACCGACTCCCCGGTAAAGCTTTAGAAAATCCGCGGAGGTCCGCATAAAGCCGCCATGATTGTGGTTCTCAACCGCAAGGACAATCCCCTTCTTCTCGGCATAGGAGGTAAGTTCTTTAACGGCTTTAACAAGGACTTTCCAGCAAGCCTCGCGCTTTCCCTTGGGTTCCGGATGCCCCGCAAAGAATCTTACAACCGGGCTTCCCAGATACGCCCCCACCTCTATCATTCTTTTTACATGCGCTACATTTGCCGCCTGTTTCTTTTTATCCAGATCTCCGAGGTTCTGCGCCGCAGAAACACAATAAATATCCAGGTGCAGATCGGCGCAGAGCTTCTTCATCTTTTTCAGATAATTATAATCTATCTTTTTTGCTTTTACTACCGAATCCGGCGTGGCGTAATCCAATATCTCCACTCCGTCAAGCTTCAGGTCGCGCGCGCACATTTCAAGCCATTGCAGCTGGTTTAACTTCTTCGCGTTAACCGCCCTGTGATAAGACCAGATATTGCAGCCGACTTTGATCATAAAACCTCCCATAATTGACTATTTAGCTATTGACGACTGACAATTTGTTGTGCCTCCGGCAGTTATTTTATATGCGCGAAGCGCTACCTTAAATCGTCAATCGTAAATTGTAAATCGTAAATGTCCTATTTTATCTTTACTTCCTTGCCAAGCTTCGAGGAAAGGTAAATCGCATCCAGGACTTTCTGTACCGTGACCCCGTGTTCCGCGGGAGTACCGGGCTTCGCAAGTCCCCTGATGCTGTCGCAAAAATTGGACATTTCATTTACCCAGACATTCTCTTCAGCCACCTTTGGCAGAATATCCACATTCTTTCCAAATTCTTCTTTGTAGATGGTCAGAACCGGTTTTCCGTAAGGATCCAAAATGGCTCCGCCCTTGTCTCCCAGGATGTTGGTTTTGAAGCCTTCTTCTCCGGCATTACAGGCCCACGCAATATCCGCGGAAATAGTTTTTCCTCCCTCCAGGCGGATCAAAGCCGAGGCATAATCATCAACATCGAACGAGCCCCTCTTTACAAGCCCGCCCCACATAGAGGTAAAATTGTAATCTTTCTTATGCCCGAATTTCATAAAAGTCTGCCCTGAGACAGCAACGGGTTTTGGAAACCCCATCTGCCAGAGTGTCAGGTCTATAATATGCACCCCGATATCAATAAGACCTCCGCCGCCCGACATATTTTTTGTAGTGAACCACCCTCCAAGTCCCGGTATGCCCCTTCTCCTGACGCAGAAAGCCCGGCCGTGATAAACATTGCCAAACTCTCCCTTTTTGACCAGCGAATTCAGCAGCCTTGATTCAGGAGTGAATCGATTGGTAAACCCAATCATCAGAAGTTTCTTTTTCTTTTTCGCGAGCGCCGCCATCTGCTCGGCTTCAACGGCATTCAACGCCATAGGTTTTTCACAGAGCACATTTACCCCTGCGTTCAGCGCGTCGCAGACTGCTTGTTTATGAAGATAATTCGGGATGCCTACGGTTACACCATCAAGCTTCTCTGCCCTGAACATTTCGTTGTAGTCCTTGTAGAAGTTCTTAATGCCAAAATCCTTCATGACGCCCCTGGCCCTGGGTTCATTGAGTTCTGCAATTGCGGCAATTTCAACATCTTTGCACCCTGAAAGACCCGTTGCATGCGATCTTCCAATGCCCGCCCCTATGATTCCTACTTTAAGCTTTGACATGCACACCCCCTAAAAGTTTGATTACACACTCAAACCAATTCATACTTATCAACTTTAACCCCAGTGACAGCTTAGATTACCTCGAATTCTTTTAGCATTTTCCTGACGAGTTCCACGGGAAATCCAACAATGTTGGTAACAGATCCGCTCAATTTCTTCACATAAGGATCATCTTCTTGTATGGCATAAGCTCCTGACTTGTCTGCGTTCTTTTTCGCCATCTTTCTTAGAGCAGCTCCATCAAGTTTGGCCATTTTTACCCGGGAAACGCAGGCCTTTACCGCTTTCTTTCCGCTCTCAACATCCACCAACGCAACGGAAGTCCAGACGCTCTGCGTGGTGCCTGATAATTTTTTCAGCATCATGATTGCTTTTGCAGTAGTGCCGGGCTTTCCAAAGATCTTTTTCTTCATTATTACTATCGTATCCGCGCCTATAACAACGCCTTGCTTCTCCCCTTTTGCCGAAGCAAGGGCTTTTCTCAAGGCCAGGTCTTTGAGTTTCTTCAAAGAAAATATTCTACCGATGTTTTCGTTTACATCAGCAGGTTTCACTTTGAATTTTATCCCTATTTTCCCCAGCAACTCTTTTCTCCTAGGCGAGGCCGAGGCAAGGATTACAGCCCTGTTTTGTTTCATTTAATTATTTTTTCCAAAATATTTCCCCCGCCGTGCAACAGGGCCAACACAAGAGCCGCTATACCCAATCCTATATGCGCCTTTTTGGAGAGTTTTATTTTTCCGCTGCCTGAAAGAATATTTATTCCGAGTATCAGCACCAGCAGCGTACCGATGATAACGCCGCCTTTAGGCCCCATATAAATCCAGCCTATCGCCGTATGCGGGAGGATAAACAAAAACGCCAGCAAGGCGAGCACGCCATGGACTTTTACAGACGCTTTAATAATTTTCAGCCCCATCAGCGAGGAAATAATAATAAGCAGAAATACCGCGCTCCCTCCGACAACTATCATTGTTCTCATATCCATATTGCCCTCCTCTCAACAGTCTTCTCTCTAAAAGCAAGATACTAAAAGAATTCTACTCCGACTATGTATTATTCGCAAGTGTAAATATCGATTTTTATCCTCATTTTGCGCGAGGATAGAGCCGCTATTCCATCTCTCTTCTTGAAAACCGCATTTTTTACCTATATAATTATATCGGCAATAAATAAACAGCGGGAGTTCAAATGACAAATATCAGATTCGGGACGGATGGCTGGAGGGGGGTCATTTCAAAAGACTTCACCTTCGCGAATGTAAAACTCGTGGCTCAGGCAACTGCGGATTACTTTAAGACCCAAAAGCACAAAAGCAAGGACATCATAGTAGGCTATGATATGCGTTTTATGTCGGAAAAATACGCCGAGCTCTCCGCAAAAGTAATAGCAGCCAACGGTTTTCGCGTTTTCCTTTCGGAAAGGGCTGTTTCCACCCCCGTCATTTCCTGGTCCGTGGTCAGTAAAAAGGCCCTTGCCGGTATAATGATAACCGCAAGCCATAACCCGCCTGATTATAACGGCTTCAAGATAAAATCCTGCCTGGGCGCGGCAATTTCTCCCTCCGAAACCAGAACAATAGAGAGCTTCATAGGAAAGAACAAAGTCAAAGAGGGCGGTCCTGTAAAACCGGTTTCTTTGGAAGCCGGATACCTGAAAAAGGTAAGTTCATTTGTGGATCTCAAAGCAATCAGAAAAGCAAAATTCAAGATAGTCATTGAACCGCTCTGGGGCTCCTCTCAGGGCTACCTGATGCAAATACTGAAGGGCTCTAAACTTAAATTGTTTCCCATACATCATTACAGGGATGTTCTCTTCGGCGGGATCTCGCCGGAACCGCTGGATCACAACCTTACTGATTTGAAGAACGAGATCAAGAGGGTTCGAGCCGATGTCGGCCTTATTGCCGACGGAGACGGAGACCGCGTCGGCGTGATGGATGACCGGGGTGTATTTTATTCAACTCAGTTCATTCTGCCGCTGCTTATGCTCCACCTCTTGGACAATAAAAAACTGCGCGGCGGCGTGGTCCAGACAAACTCGGTTTCCTCGGCCGTGGAAATAATAGCAAAGGACTACGGGCTTATGGTCTACAAAACTCCCGTCGGGTTTAAATATATAGCAGATCTTATGCTCAAAGAAGACATCCTCATCGGCGGTGAAGAAAGCGGCGGCATCGGAGTAAAGGGCTATATACCAGAACGGGACGGCGTGCTGATGGGACTCTTAATGTTGGAACTTATGGCTCACTCCGGAAAAAATATCAGACAGCTTATGCAGTCCGTTGAGAAACGCTATGGCAGGTTCTGTTATGACCGGGTGGACATCAGGTACGCGCCTGAAAAGAGGGCCAGAATATTTAAATTTCTTGAGACCGCTTCATTTGATAAGATTGCCGGAATGAAAGTCAAAGAAATAACCCGTTTTGACGGCACGAAATTCATCTTTGAGGACTTGAGCTGGCTGCTGCTTCGCGGGTCAGGAACCGAGCCGGTGCTTTGCATCTATTCGGAAGCAAAGTCTCCGGAAAAAGTAAAAAAACTCCTCACCTTCGGGAAAACAACTGCGTTAAACCTTTAACAAAAAGAGCGGAGCGGCTTTTCTTCCGCCCTGCTTAGTCCTGAGACATTATTTTAAACTATAGTCCTTCATCCCCGTCTTAAACATCACCGGTTTTTTACATTTACTCTTTAAGCTGATGTGCCTGCCTGCCTTTGAAGAATCCAGGAAAGAGTGCATAACATCAAGCACATGATACGCAAGTTCGCCGCTGCACCTGTTTACCCCGCCGGAAAGCAGGGAGTTTGCCATATCCGCAGGCCCCACGCCACGGCTGTTCATCATATAGCCGAACCGGCTTGGCACTTCTTTCCATTCTTTATCTCCCGCCACTTTTACTTTGATGGGGCCGCCAAAACCGTTCGGGTCCGGAACCTGCATTGAACCCTTAGTGCCGTGCACTTCAATACAGGGCAGAGTGTGCCCCCAAACATCAAAGCTGGTGATAATGGTGCCGATCGCGCCGTTTGCGAAATCCATTATCCCTGCTATATGCGTAGGAGTTTCAACTTTTATTTTGACGCCGTTCTTCGGCTGACTGGTGATATGCCTTTCCTTAAATGTTATCCGCGCTGAGCCCGAAACCCTCTTTACGGGTCCTATCATATTGATAAGCGCCGTAATGTAATAAGGGCCCATGTCCAGCATCGGCCCGCCGCCTGCTTTATAGTAAAACTCCGGGGCAGGGTGCCAGCTCTCGTGTCCGTGACACTGCATAAACGCTGTTGCTGCAACGGGTTCCCCTATGAGCCCGTCCTCTATAATTTTTCTGCAGGTCTGATGCGAACCGCCAAGAAAAGTATCCGGGGCACAGCCGACAAGAAGTTTCTTGGTTTTAGCAAGCTTTAAAAGTTTCTGCGCGTCCTTTCTGTCAATCGTAAGCGGTTTTTCATTATGCACGCTCTTTCCCGCGTTAACAGCGGCGAGCGCAACTTCCGCGTGGGCTTTCGGGATAGTGAGATTAACAACTATCTTTATGCTCTTGTCGGACAACAGTTCCTTTACGCTCACAGCTTTCACTCCCCACTTTTGCGAGGCTGCAGCAGAGGCAGCAGGAACCAGATCCGCGCAGGAAACAAGTTCAATATTGTCAAACTTCAAAAGGTTCTGAAAATATATTCCGCTGATATTGCCGCATCCGATTATCCCGATTTTTATTCTTTCCATGTCTCCTCCAAAATCAGCAATCAGTAATCAGCAATTGCATTTCGCCGCCCAGAGCATTCCCCTCTTTACAATTTCCCCGGCTTCAGGAACATTAAAATCTTTTGCAACATGCCCCAGGGAAGTATAAAAAACCCTGCCCGCTCCGTAAACCCTTTTCCAAACAACCGGCATGACCGTACCTTTTATCCAGGGCGTGAACCTGTCGTCAAAAACTGTGGTTGCAAGGACTTCATTGCCAGGATCAACATGCATATAATACTGCTCGGAGTTCATCTTGAAATCCTTCAGCCCCGCAGTTATGGGATCTTTATGGTTGATAATATTCACCGTATAATCAACAACTCCCCCGGGATGCACCACCCACTGCCCGCCGGTCATAAACTGATACTCGGTATTGTTCCTGAAGGAATCGCACATGCCGCCGTGCCAGCCGGCAATACCGACGCCGCTCTTAACTGCCTCAAGCAATCCTTTCTCCTGCTCTCCGGTGATGGTTCCCATCGTCCAGACGGGAACAACCAAATCCAGAGCCAGCATCTTTTCCTTATTAAGATACGAATCCAAAGTTGCGGAAATTTCCACCTCATAGCCCTGCTCTTTTAAGAAGGGTGCGAAGATATCCACGCATTGCTTCGGTTCGTGACCGTCCCATCCTCCCCAAATCATTAAGGCCTTTTTTTTTCCTGCCATATTTCCCCCTTCCCTCCGGCTGATCTCACAGATTCCCTTTTAGTCCAGGCTCACTAATCTGTTTAATCTCACTGCCTAATCTGTTTAATCATTTTTAAAATTTTTGAACAGTTCAAAGCCTTCCTTCGCGATATCCGTTATCTTTACCAAATAATATCCGGCTATGCCTGTTTCAAGTTCGTTATTAAGCGGTTTTGTCCATTTTTTCGGAAGCTTCTTTCCGCCGAGCATCATCCCCATCACGGACCCTACGGTCGCGCCATTACAATCCGTGTCAAAACAGGCTTCAACCGCCCTGCAAATAGCCTTCTCAAAATCTCCTTCGCTCCAGAGCAGTCCCATGGCGACGATTTGCGCATTGCTGTTTGTATGGCACCAGTGATGTTGAAGGTTCTCGTCCCACTTTCCATGTATGCGTTCTATAGCCTCTGAATACAAAATACCCTCTTCCTTCCAGGCAATAACATCCTTCACCTCTGCATAAAGCCTTGAAGTCTTTGGTATCTCGCTTAACCCGGCCTCAATTACGGCTTTTACATCTTTTAGAACTGCAGCCGAAGCCAGCATAGCCGCCACCCACATCTCTCCATATATACCGTTCTTGACATGGCTGATGGAGGCGTCCCGCCAGGCATATTCCGCCGCTTTCTCGGGATTGCCCATAGCGGCATAGCCGAAGAAATCGCCCCTTATCTGCGCGCCTATCCATTCGCGGTACGGATTTCTAAATACCGCGCTTCCCGGCGGTGTTAATTCCATTGAGGTAAAGTTCTTATACGCCACCCTCTCGGCAGTGCAGAGGTGGAGGTAGGGAATGTTCTGCATCCAGAACATCGCCATATCCTCAGGCTTAAAATCTTTACCGTATTGTTTCATTACAGCAAAACCTGTCACGGTGTAATTCGTATCATCATCTTCCACCGACCGTTTTATTCTGTTTATCCATGCAAAATTCGGATCTATATTATACTTTTTTATCAATGCAGCGGGAATATCCGAACTCATATAGTTTTTTAAGGGGAATTCATTTAATTCTCTGAGCAGCGGCCAGAGATCTTTTCTTTTTCTTCCCTCAACAGGTTTCCCCAGCATACAGCCGGCGCACCTGCCCAGCCACGCTCCCGTAACTTTATCAAGAAGCACCTTGTCGGAGGGAAGCTTTTTGAATTTCCTTTTACCTTTGGAACGGAGTCCTCTAATGCCTTTAAGGTCCGAGGGCTCTTTGAAAGGATACCCATTTACTGCAGGTAGTTTAACAGTCTTGTCCAGAAGGGCTTCCGCCCTTTTCTGAAGAACCGGATTAGCAGATACATCTTTTCCGAGAAGGAACTCAAATTCCTTCTCCACTGAACGGAGATCTTTTCCTTCATCCTTCAACTGCAACTTCTCTATCTTTAAATCTTCGGTGCTGAGATAAGACCAAATAAGCTTCATAAATTATTGCCTCCACTATATTTGCATAAGCATTTGCAACAAAGTTAAAGTAGAAGTCTGTTGAAATTATAGTATAATTGTATTGCGCGTTTCTTTAATTCAGGATAATAGTCGTAGCTTTCTGAAATTATCCTGTTTGCGTCAGCGGGTTTTTCACCTTTTACCCAATCTGTAATCATTTCCGGAGTGGCTTCAACATGAAATTGCAGGCCGTAAGCATTTCCTCCGCAACGGATAGCCTGATGTTTACAAAGGTCCGACGAGGCCAGCAGAACAGAATTATCAGGAAGGTTAAAAGTATCTTTGTGCCACTGAAAAACGCGGAGAGCATCCGGAAGGCCTAAAAATATATCCGAAACAACTCCCTGATCGGTAAGGGTTACATCAGACCAGCCAATTTCTTTGGCTTTGTTCTTTTTCACTTCAGCGCCAAGTGACTTAGCTAGCAGCTGCGCTCCGAGACAAATGCCCAGATAAGGAATGCGTTTTTCAACAATTTTGTTTATGAAGAAATATTCATCCTTAAGAAAAGGATATATTGATTCCTGGTAAACTCCCATTGGGCCGCCCATTACAACGACCGCGGCGAGTTCCTTCAAGTCTTCAGGAAGCTCTTCGTCCCGGGAAAAGTCAA
>JBAXDA010000036.1:0-9430 GCA_037141215.1 Candidatus Firestoneibacteriota bacterium
CTCTAACCTGCTCTGTGTTATTACCAGGGAAAAGAAGCAATTGTCCGGCAGGTTTTCTCCCAATGTTTCTCTGGCTGTTGAGAATGTGAAAAAGCCGTTTGCTTCTTCCAAGGAATACGCTCAGTCAATTGAAGCCATGGTAAAGAAAGTTTTTTCCGGATATGCAAAGTTTGGAGAGCGCGAGCTTATTATAAACGATCTCAAGTGTTATGAAGTAACAATAACTTACAAGACTTCTTCCAGGCTTGTTAAGGGAAAGACTTTGGATCTAAAGCAGAGAAGAATTTATTTCATAAAGAACGGGGTCGGTTATGTGGTCTGCTGTACCGATGTCCAATCGGGATTTGACAAGTCCAGGGAAGATTTTGAAAGTATTATTAACAGCTTCAAAGTTCTATAAGGATGGATAAATGAACCAACAACAGCAGAAATGGGCGGCGATAATAGTAGGCATAGGCGGCGCCGTATTTTGCTATTTCTACTTCCTTTATTTTCCTCTGTTAACACATGTTGGAAAACTGGAAACTAACAGGACTGCCAAGATAACTGAACTTAAAAATGCCAAAGAAAAAGCTAAGGACATAGAAGCCTTAAAGAAAGCAAATATTAACCTTGAAAAAGAGCTTAACTTTACCAGGAAGCGCCTTTCTAAGACGGACGATCAACCCGGAATAATAAAAGAGATAAGTAAGGCTGCTGCAGAGAAGAATGTTTCCATTATAACCTTTGAATTTCAAAAAACCGTTGCCGGGAAAAGTTTCTATTCGGAGATACCGATAAGGATGACCATAAGGGCTGATTTCACTGCTTTAGGCGAGTTTCTTACAAAACTTGGCTACTCTCAGAGGCTGCTTAACTGCTCGGATATTCAGTTTTCCACGAGTAACAATGACCCCAAAGGAAGCACAAATACGGTTGTTATTTTTAAAACCTATGTTCTAATTAGCGATATTGATTCCGGTGTCATTCCCAAAGAAGAGGTTAATGAAAGGACCATTAGGCCGTTCTATAGGTATTCAGGCGCTCAGGCCAGGGATCCGTTTAAATCGCTTTCCTCTATGGAAGTAAAAGTCCTCGGGAAGGAAGTAAATGTTTCAACGCTTCGTCTTTCGAGCTTTATGAGCCTCGGCAAAACGCAGGTTGCTGTGTTTGAAGACGGCAGCAAGATACCGTTTTATTTCGTAGGGACAAAACTTTACGATAAAGACAGAAAAGATATTATTCCAAATGTAACGGGGTATTTTGAAGAGGGGAAAGTAGTCCTGAAACAGACTGACCCTCTATCCGGAACGGCAAAAGAAACACTTTTTGAGATAACTCACTGACGGTACACTAATATTTTATCAAGCTTTTTGGGCGCGGTTAGCGCTCACTAAAAGGAGCAAAATAATGAAAACAATTATCACTCTCTGCCTAACATGTTTTATGGGGCTTGCTTTTGCACAGGGCAATCCTGCTACGCTGGGGACACCCGGGCTCTCAGGAGATATGAAAATAGCAAAGCTGGTCGTGTCTTTTGACAAAGGAGAAGGAGTCGGGAAGATAACTAAAAACAAAAACATAATTCTCCTTGATATTGTACCGGCAACGCTCTCTGCCGCGGGACAGGAAACACCTTTTGCAAACATGCTTGTTTCAAAAATTAAAACCGAGCAGTATGATAAGACGGTTGCCAGGATAACCCTTACCTGCGTAAAGGAATGCGATTATACCATATCAAATGAAAAGAACCGGATAATGCTTACCTTGAAAATAGCAGCTGTTGCTGCGGTAAAAGAGGCTGTAAAGAAAACCCCGGACACTTCGGCGTCTATGGAAAAAATAGCTAATGCAGCAACGGAGGCAGTTGCAAAATCTGAAACTTCTTCAGGTACAAGTGAGTTTGGGATGGGTAATTTGAGGGGGAGGAAGGGAAATATAGACCAGATGGTTGACCATATAAATACACTAAATGCGGATTTGCCGTCGCTGCTCAATATGCTTTGCTCGGAAGCAGGCTTCAATCTGATTACCAGCAAAAGTGTTGCCGGTACAATCCCCAGTATACAACTGAATAATGTTTCTCTGAAAAAAATATTAGACCTTATACTGAAACAGAATGGATTTACTTACAAGGTTGAAGGCAACATCATAAGAGTTGCCACCGCTGCAGAGATGAAGATGGAAACGGAAGACTCGCTTATTGAAACCAGGAGTTTTCCTATAAGTTTTGCAAAAGCCACAATATTAATGGGAACTGTTACTCCCATGCTGAGTTCTGTCGGAAAGATTCAGGCGGATGCAAGGACAAACAGCCTGCTCGTTACCGATATCAGTCTGAAACTTGATGAAGTGGCCGAAATCTTGAGAAAGCTTGATACCCAGACCAAACAGGTGCAGATTGAAGCGAAACTGGTCGATGTCAAATGTGAAACCGAGGATAAACTCGGCATAAGATGGGACCTTGAAAGCGGAGGGCTAACGGCTCCTACAGGTTCTGATATTTATCCCCCGGCAGGAAATCTAGTTTACCGCGGTTCCGTTGCTCCCCCCCAGACCTCGGCTGCAAGGGCAGGGTCACTGCAATTCGGGATTGCCGGGAGCACTACTTTCTGGATAAGTCTTGAAGCGCTTATTAAGAATAACGACGCGAATCTCCTTGCAAATCCCAGAATTACCACACTTGATAATGTCTCCGCAACAATGAATATTTCACAAGCTTACACTTACCTGTCTTCTTACAACAACCAGACAGGAATATCTTCATACTCTTCGGTGGATGCCGGTGTTAGTCTGCAGGTACTTCCTCAGATTAACAGAAACGGGTTCATAACCTTGCAGGTACAACCGCAGGTGAGTTCCATAGTTTCAGCCGGCCCGCCTCCCGTCGTTGATTCAAGGAGCGCTAATACAACGGTCCTTGTAAAAGACGGGGAAACGCTTATAATTGGCGGCATGATAAGAGAGGACGAAGTCGTAACTTCGGCAAAAGTGCCGATTCTTGGAGATATACCTCTTTTGGGGCCTCTTCTTTTCCAGAGCAAAGATGTGCAGAAAACAAAAAGAAACCTGATGGTCTTCATTACGCCGAAGATTATTGAGTAAAAGCAAACATTAATTTCCTTTAATTGCAGAAAAGTGTTAATAGGGTTAAGGATTGAGGATAGAGGATTAAAGTAAAAGAGAAAGGCTAAGGAATTTATCCGATACTTTAGCGCCTCTTTTTACGCTAACCCTTACTCAGAACTTAATCCTTTTATTTTTTTGGAGGCAATATGTTAAGTTATATGACCGCCGGAGAATCTCACGGCAAAGCTCTTATCGCTCTGATTAACGGGGTGCCTGCCGGACTGGCTCTCTCTGAAGACTTTATAAGCCTGCAACTGCAAGAGCGCCAGAAAGGGTATGGCAGGGGCGGCAGGATGCAGATAGAGACAGACTCAGCTGAATTAATTTCAGGTGTCAGAAAAGGCATTACCATAGGAAGCCCGATCTCCATACTTATTAAAAACAGAGATTTTCGCATAGATGAAGCGCCGGAAATATATATCCCGCGGCCCGGTCACGCTGATCTTGCCGGAGCCCTAAAGTACGGCCATAAAGATATCAGAAATGTCCTGGAGAGGGCGAGTGCCCGTGAAACAGCGGCAAGGGTAGCAGCAGGGGCTGTTGCGAAAGCTATTTTATCTGAGTTTGGAATTAAAGTTTTCGGTTACGTTTTAAGCATTGGTTCAGCAAAAACAAACCGTATTTATGCGTTAAAGGATATTAAAGCCATAAGCGCGTCAGTTGTAAGATGTCCCGATATAAATGCTGAGAAAAAAATGAAACAAGTCATTGATGCGGCGACGGCTAATAAAGACACTTTAGGCGGTGTTTTCGAGATTAGAGCAGTGAATGTTCCTGCGGGGCTGGGAAGTTATGCTCAATGGAATACCCGCCTGGACGGAGCGCTGGCCGGGGCTTTAATGAGTATTCAGGGTGTGAAAGGAGTGGAGATAGGGGCAGGTTTTAGGGCGGCTTCTCTTTTTGGCTCAAAACATCACGATGCGATACTGGCATTTTCAAAAGGCAAAATTACAAGGAAGAGCAATAATGCCGGCGGCTTGGAAGGAGGTCTTTCAAACGGCTCCGAGATAGTGGTCCGGGCGGCAATGAAGCCTATTGCGACTCTCTATAATCCCCTTGCTTCTGTTGACTTGAGAACCAAGAAGAAGGCTAAGGCCTCCATTGAAAGGTCTGATATTTGTGCGGTACCGGCTGCCTGCGTTGTAGGAGAGTCTGTAGTTGCTTTTGAACTTGCGACCGCTCTGCTAAGTAAATGTGGAGGAGACAGCATGGCAGAAGTAAAAAGGAATTTTGAGGCCTACCTTAACGCCGTAAAGGCTTTGTAATTGAAGAGTGTAGCTATTTTTGGGATAATGGCTTCGGGAAAAACCTCATCCGGCAGATTGCTGGCTAAAAAGATGGGTTATAGATTCTATGATACGGACAAGTTTATTGAAGAGGATGCCGGAATGACCGTGCAGGAAATATTTCAAAAGAAAGGAGAGTCGTTTTTTCGTAAATTAGAGTCCCGGGTTATAAAAGATTTGTCCTCTAAGAAAAAATGTGTAATAGCTTTAGGCGGCGGAGCCATTACAGTCCCCGGGAATATTAGGGCGCTTAAAGATTGTTTTATTGTCTCCCTGCTTTCCTCTGCGGCTGCAATCATAAGGCGTACAGAAAATGACGATTCAAGGCCTCTTCTGAATGTATCCGCCCGAAGGAAAAACATAAAGGAATTAATAGAAAAACGCAAGCCTTTATACTTAAGACACGCTGAGCTTGTTATTGACACCTCAAATCTTAACCCCGCAGAAATAGCCTCCAAGATGTCCACCTTCATTAAATCAAAACAGGTTCTCCTCTAATACTTTCAAAAGTGTAACTCTGATAACCGAAAATAAGCAATCTCTTACACCTGACGGCCTGTAGCCGTTGTATTTGCTGTTTGGCATTTCTTCCTTTTTTGTAGTATAATAAAATATGGAGCGAAATATTATGATTGAAATAGATGAATATAGAAAGAAACTTGCGGAGAATCCTTCCAGTTTAATATTTCTTCCGCTTGCCGAGATTTACAGAAAGAATGGCATGCTCGATGAAGCCGTTAGCACTTGCCGCCGCGGTTTGGAATTTCACCCTGATTATATCAGCGCAAGGATATTTATTGCTAAAGTATGGATGGAAAAGAAAATGTTTTCTGAGGCGAGAGAAGAGCTGGAAAAGATAATTAAAATAGATGCCATGAATCTGATGGCGCATACGATGCTTGAAACAATATATAGGAGCCAAGGAGAAGATAAAAAAGCAACAGAGACTCAGGGAGCCATAAATTCCATAGCAGAGAATAAACTCCCGGAACATATTGTTGAAGGTGAAAGCAATGCTGAAACCGTTACCATGGCAGAGATATTCATAAAACAAGGGCTGCTTGATGATGCCATGAAAGTCTATGAAAAGATAGCAAGGCGTAGTTCTGCAGATGCGACTGTTTCGACCCGCCTGCAGGAACTAAGAAAAATGAAAGACGAGCAGCTGAAAAGTTTCCAGTCAAAAAGAGAAAAGCTCTCGTTTGAATTCAAAGCTATGCAGGAGATACTAAAAAAAATGCAAGAAAAACTGGCAGAGTTGGAGAAAGAACTTTGAAAAGAACGGAAATCCTGCCCGTAGCGTTTATTCTCTCAATTTTTATCGTTATATTCTGGGCGAAAATACTTTTCACAGGCCAGACGCTGTTCTTTCGAGACACTTTCCTGCAGTTCTTTCCCTGGCAGGAATTCGCTTCCGCTTCGTTCCGAGGCGGCGAGATACCTCTCTGGAATCCATATTCTATGTGTGGAACTCCTTTCCTTGCCAACCTTCAGTCTGCAGTTTTCTATCCATTAAAAATAATTTTCTATCTGCTGCCTTTTGCAGAGGCTTTAAAACTATTCATATTTTCTAATACCCTCCTTGGCGGACTGTTCATGTTCTTCTTTGTTAAATCATTTAAACTCTCCGATGAGTCCGCGGGACTGGCTACTCTTGTCTTTATGTTCAATGGCTATCTTGTGAACAGGGCTGAGTTCTTGAGCGTTTTTGCAGCTTCTGTATGGCTTCCTTTAATAGCCCTGGCATTCAAAAGATTTAGCGAAACTTTTAAAGCCGGTTGGTTTATAGTGCTGGCTTGCTCGCTCTGTATGCCCATTTTCGCAGGAGGAGCCTACATTTGGCTTTATAATCTTGTTTTTCTTGTGTGTTTCTTATTTTATTATTTGAGAACAGATAATAGGCATAGAGTTAAAAGAACAGCTTACTTCGCTCTTGCAATTTTAACTGCCCTGGCATTATCGGCTGTCCAGCTGCTGCCGTTTATTGAGTATCTTTTAAACTCCTCCAGAAGATCAGGGTTGGGCACGATTATTTCCTCGGTTGCGTCGCTTCCACCGGAGCATTTATTGGAGTTTTTGGTGCCTGACTTATTCGGCAATCCTTTGAGAACCGCTTATCCGCTATCAGGAGGAATTACTCACTACTGGGCGCTTACATTCTATTGTGGTTTGATACCTGCGATGCTGGCGTTTGCTTTCGCGGTCAAAAAAAGTTCCCGGATAACATTATTATTTGCCTGTGTCGCCGGTACAGCGGTATTCATTTCACTCGGAGCCTACAATCCTTTCTACGTTGCTTTGTTGAAAGCTTTTCCATTTCTCAGCATTATGAGATACCCGGCAACTATTTTGTATCTCACGGTGTTTTCTATGGCGGCACTTACCGCCTTTGGGTTTGAAAACTTGATAAAACAAGCGGAAAAGACAAAAAAGGGAGGGATAACAAAGATCCTCGCAGTCTTTCTTATTCTGGCGGTCGTATTTGCCGTTGCTTTGTTCTGGATTATAACAACTCCGTCTATTCTTGATACAGAGAGGCTTTATATGATTAAAAAGGCGCTCTTTACCGGCATAAGCTTAAGCGCAGGAGTTGTTGTTATCCATCTTTCATACCGGAGAAGGTTAGTTTCGAAAGATATAATGGTCCTGGCTATAATACTATTTGTCTTTATTGACCTGCTGCTTAACGGCTTAAATGTGAATCCGGTCATTGCAGATAACGCTTTCAGCGTCAATTCGCAGGCCGTACCTGTTGTTAACGCCGGTGGGAAAGACAAATACAGAATACTCGTTGATCCAAGGACTCACGCAGGTTTTAGCAAACTATTCCTGGAGGACTCTTACGGTGGCGGGGCTCCCTTTGATCGCAGGAGTTCAGTCTCCGAAGCCAAAAAACTGCTTTTTCAGAATTATAATATTGCCGAAAAGATAGAGTCAGCTAATTCCTACGATCCGATGGCTCCCGGTGAGCAGGAGAACCAATTTATGACTATGATGAATTCTCTGGGGAAAAACAGGCTGCTTGATATCTACAATGTAAAATATGTTTTTAGCTATGAGCGTATAATAGCGCCCGAGCTCGAATTAATTGCCGAACAAAACAGGATAAAGATTTACAAAAACTCGTCCTGTCTTCCTAGAATATTTGTTTCGGCTTTACTTCCAAAGGATGTTGGAGGGGCTCTTAATAGTGTGTCTGGCATGGCGGGTTCAAAAGCGTCAATTATAGAATATAGGAACAGAGAAGTTGTAATAGAAACAGAGACAGACGCACCCGGTTGGCTCGTGCTTACAGATACGCTTTATCCGGGTTGGAAGGCTTATGTTGACGACAAACAAGTGGAGATAAAACCGGCGTATAAAACTTTTAGGGCTGTCAATGTTATGCCGGGGAAACACAATGTGCGTTTCATTTATGATTCCATGATATTCAAGATTGGAGCAGCAATAACACTATTCTCTCTGATCTGTGTTGCGCTTGCAGGAGTCTTATTCTGGAAAAGAAAGATTTAAGTGTAATAATCCCTGCCTTTAGGGAAGAGAGCAGGATTCTGAACGCCCTTACGGCGATAGACGAGCATTTCTTCTATTCAAAACTTCTTTATGAGGTTCTTGTAATCGAGGACGGTATTCTGGACCGTACGGGCAGCATAGTCAAAGATTTTGCAAAAAATCATCCTGCAGTCAGGCTGATAAGCAATGAAACAAACCTGGGCAAAGGCGGCGCTGTAAGGAAAGGAATGCAGGAGGCCTGCGGTGAGCTTGTTCTATTTACCGATGCTGACCTGGCAACTCCCATAGGAGAAATAGAAAAATTCACTCCATACTTCAAGGAAGGATATGATGCTGTCATAGCTTCAAGGCGCGTAAAAGGAGCAAATATACGGGTCTATCAGAAACCCGTCAGAAGGATAATGGGATGGATGTTCCATACCTTCAGAAGGCTTATTCTGCTCTATGAGATTAAAGACACACAGTGCGGGTTTAAATGTTTTACTCATGTAGCGGCAAAAAGGATCTCGAAATTATCAGAGTTGAACGGTTTTGTTTTTGATGTGGAAATACTTTCCATTGCAAAAGGGCTTGGTTACAGGATAAAGGAAGTTCCCGTGGTGTGGATAGATGATGCAGAAACGACGCTCTCGGTAAGGAAACATTTTTTTGGAATCGTGAAGGAGCTGTTTAAGGTTAAGTATAGGAGCCTGGCAGGTAAGTATAGGATTAACCCAAGAAATCCGTAACAGAATTTTCGGTTTAGAAAGGAATAAATAATGAGCCTAACAGGCAAAATAACTCAATTGATCGTCGGCTTCCATCTGCCAATAACCGGCGGGTTTCCTAATGCCGTTAATTCCGCTGTTGAACTTAATATAAATGCGTTTCAGATATTCTCAAAAAATCCGAGAGGCTGGGCTGCAAAGCCTATAGATTCAGGTGAAGCAGCTGAATACAGGGAGAAGCTAAAATCTGCAGGAATAAAGAAGACCGCGGTGCACACTTGCTATCTTCTTAATCTGGCTTCAATGAATCCTGAGCTGTTTGGAAAATCCGTAGATGCATTGGCGGAAGAAATAATAAGAGCCGATATTCTTGCCGCGGATTATCTCAATACACACATAGGCAGCTGCGGTGGGTGTGAACCCGAAGAAGGTCTTGACCGTATAGTGAGCGCTCTTGACCTTGCGGAGAGCAAAGTAAAACGCCGGGTGACCTTGTTGCTTGAGAATACGGCGGGGCCGGCTCCAAGGCTAGGGGGAAGCTTTAAAGATATTGGCTATATCCTGAGAAAACTAAAAAATAGAAAGAATTATGGCATCTGCTTAGACACGGCGCACGCGTTTGCGGCAGGATATGACCTTAGAAATAAGAAGGGTCTTGATTTCTGTCTATCTGAGATCGGCAACGAAATAGGTCTGGATAAGCTCAAAATGCTGCATCTCAATGACTCTCTGTTTGGTCTTGGGTCAGGGCGCGACAGACATGCCGATATCGGCAAAGGGTGCATAGGGAAGAGAGGATTTTCCGCTATATTGAAT
>JBAXDA010000037.1:0-9341 GCA_037141215.1 Candidatus Firestoneibacteriota bacterium
CCTGGGGAACAAGATATTCCTTCTCCACTCCGCTGTCGTCTTTGACAATTATCTTTCTCTGCCTTTTCTCTATGTCTCCTATTTCAACAACGCCGTCTATCTCACTGATGGTGGAATTCTCTTTCGGTTTTCTTGCTTCAAAAAGCTCCGAGACCCTGGGAAGTCCTCCGGTGATGTCGTGCGTTTTGCCTCCGCTTTCAATAGGCATCTTCGCTATAATATCTCCCGCCATTACTTTGGTGTTGTCTTTAATGGCAAGCGCAGTTCCTTCGGGGATTGAAGTTTTTTCTATTACTTCGCCTTTGGAATCTACAATTCTTATCGCGGGATGGCGTTTGCCTTCTCTCTGCGGAATAATCACAAACTCGGAAGTCTTGGTTTCCGGATTGAGCTCTTCCTTCATGGTCTGCCCTTCGACTATATCTATGAACTCCGCCATTCCGTCTTTATGCGCGAAGATAGGAGTAGTGTAAGGGTCCCAGTCCGCAAGCTTGGCGTTTTTCTTTACCGTGTCGCCTTCCGCATAAAAGAGCTGAGAGCCGTAAGGAATGGGGTTGACTTCCCTGCCGGATGCCGACTCAACCCTGACTTCACCCTGCCTGTTTAATACAATAACTTTACCTTCTTTTGTCGTAAGAGTTTTTATGTTCTCATACGAAATCTTTCCGCTGTTCTTGGCAGAAATAGACCTAACCACCGCTTTTCTTGACGCCGTACCGCCGGTGTGGAAAGTCCTCAGCGTTAACTGTGTTCCGGGTTCTCCGATGGACTGGGCGGCAATGATGCCCGCCGCTTCCCCTATCTCCGCCTGTCTTCTGTAGCCCAGGTTCCAGCCATAGCATTTCGCGCAGATACCCCATTTTGTTTCGCAGGTAAGAACCGACCTGATTCTGATTTTCTCAAAACCGGCGTCTTCTATCTTCTTCGCGGTTTCTTCATCAATTACTTCTCCTGCTTTAACATACACTTCGGAAGTAACCGGATCGACAACATTTATTACCGCGACCCGCCCGACAATCCTGTGCCTTAAAGGTTCCAAAATTTCATCGCCGTTGGTAAGCGGACCGACTGTCACGCCCTTAAGCGTTTTGCAGTCCTCTTCGCTGACGACCATATCCTGCGCCACATCCACAAGACGGCGTGTAAGGTAACCTGCTTCGGAAGTCTTTAGAGCGGTGTCAATTAAGCCTTTCCTTCCTCCGTGCGTGGAGATGAAATATTCAAGCACATTCAGCCCGCGTTTAAAGTTTGAGGTAATGGGTGTTTCAACGATCTCTCCGACGCCTCCTGAAACCTTTGCCTGAGGTTTTGCTATGAGTCCCCTCATTCCGGCAAGCTGCCTGGCCTGCTGCCAGTTACCCCTTGAACCCGTATTAATCATGACAAAGAGAGGATTGATTCTGTCCTTGTCTTTCTCGAGAGTTTCGCGGAGCGCGTCATCAATAGACTGGGAAGCATGGCTCCATGCGTCTATGATGGTCTGATATTTTTCATTGAAGGTAATGATACCCTTCTGGTATTTTTCAAGAATCTTTGCCACCTTGTTCTTCATAACATCAATGTAGGCGTCCCGTTCAAACATGCTTTCTTCCGCGTGTTTTTTTGACGCTACTATCTTTGACTTGTTCACTCCGCGGAGCAGACCGGGCTCGTGCTTTACCTCTTTTGAAAGAGAGATATCCTCAATGAATTCAGGTTCTTTAATGTGGTCAATGTCCAGCGTAAACCCGTTCCTCGTCGCGTATTCAAGCCCGAGGTCTTTGAGTTTATCCAACATCTTCACGGTCTCGGAATTGCCGAAGGTTCTGTAGCAGCGGACAATGATAGAGTCAATATATCTCTTGAAAGATATCTTCTTCTTCTCGTTAATGTCATATTGTTTTTTTACTTCCTTGAAAAATTCTTCGGCAGTTGCATAAAGGCCTTCCGGCAGCGCGCCGTAGAACAGCAGAATACCCGCTGTTGTTTCGACAGGTTTAACGCTTCCCGGCATCCTTACTTTAACTATCGCTTCCCTCTTAATCGCGTTCAGCGAATACGCGAGAAGCAATTCTTCCGCGCTTGAGAATATTTTGCCGTCGCCTTCAAGATGAATATTTTTCTCTTTGCTCCTAAGTTCCGGGCGGTACAAGCAGAGATAATAAAGACCCGCGACCATTTCTCTGGAAGGAGTCGCAAGCGGCGCGCCGTTGCTGGTGGAGAAAATATTGTTTACTGAAAGCATCAGCGTCCTCACCTCAAGGATTGCCTCGGGTGAAAGCGGCACATGGATAGCCATCTGATCGCCGTCGAAATCCGCGTTGAATGCGTTACAAACAAGCGGATGCAGTTTAATGGCTGAGCCTTCTACGGGTACCGCTTCAAAACCCTGGATGCCCTGCCTGTGAAGCGTAGGCGCGCGGTTTAGCATTATAGGATGTTCTTTGATAACCTCTTCAAGTATTTCCCAAACTTCGGGCTTCACATTCTCAACCATCTTTCTCGCGCTCTTAACCGTATGAACATAACCGCGGTCTTCAAGTTTTTTTATGATGAAGGGTTTGAAAAGCTCAAGGAGCATTTTCTTCGGGATACCGGCCTGATAGAATTTCAATTCAGGGCCGACGACAATAACCGAACGGCCCGAGTAGTCAACGCGTTTTCCGAGCAGGTTCTGCCTGAAACGGCCCTGCTTGCCCTTGAGCATATCGCTTAAGGATTTTAGCGGTTTGTTCCTGGTTCCCCTTACTGCAGTGCCCCTTCTGCCATTGTCAAACAAGGCGTCAACAGCTTCCTGGAGCATTCTTTTTTCGTTGTGAATTATAATATCCGGAGCTTTAGCGTCTACAAGCCTTTTAAGGCGGTTATTCCTGTTTATTACCCTTCTATAGAGGTCGTTCAAATCCGAAGAGGCAAATCTGCTGCCGTCAAGAGGAACAAGCGGCCTCAAATCCGGCGGAATTACGGGGAGAGCTTCAAGCACCATTGATTCCTGGCGGTTGCCTGACTTCCTGAAATTCTCGGTAATACGGAGCCTCTTGATAATGTCTTTTTTCTTTGCGACAGAATCGGTCGCTTTCTCTTCGGCCTTAAGTTCTTTGGAGAGCGCTTCAAGATCTATCTCTCTCAAGAGATCCCTGATGGCCTCAGCGCCGATTTTTGCTTTAAAATTTCCTGCGCCAAAGGCTGCCTTGCACTTCTGAAGGTCTTCTTCGGTCAATAATTGCTTTTTGTTAAGGCTGGTCGTGCCCGGGTCAATAACTATGTAAGACTCGTAATATATGACCCTCTCCATATCTTTTGTGGTCATATCAAGAAGAACACCTATACGGCTCGGGATGCTTTTTAAGAACCAGATATGCGCGACCGGCGAGGCGAGCTCTATATGCCCCATCCGCTCCCTTCTCACTTTGGAAGAGGTTACCTGAACTCCGCATCTGTCGCAGACTATTTCCCTGTACTTTATTCTCTTGTATTTTCCGCAGTAGCATTCCCAGTCTTTTGTCGGACCGAATATTTTTTCGTCAAATAAGCCGTCTTTTTCCGGCCTGAAGGTTCTGTAATTAATAGTCTCAGGCTTTTTAACCTCGCCGAAAGACCATTTACGGATAGTTTCCGGGGAAGCAAGCTTTATCATAATAGAGTCAAAATCGACCCTCTTGTCTTCGCCGGTCTCCAAAAGTTTCGCCGTTTTTATAACTTCTCTGACTCTTGCCATAGGGCTCCTTGAGAGGTCGCTAAGCTATAATATACTCTTATGCGACCTCGAAATACCCCAGCTTTTAGAAGCTGGGGTATGAAATATTATTACTTGGTTAATTCCCCTAATATGGGACGCCCCTTAGGCGTCCCGAAACACCCAAGTTTGGAAGCAAACTTGGGTGTTGAATTTAATCACTCAGCTTGTTCTTTCATTCAGGGCGCCAAATCATGCACCCTTGAAATATAATTACCTGGTTATTCCCCTGATATGGGACGCCCGCTTTAGGCGTCCCGAAACACCCAAGTTTGGAAGCAAACTTGGGTGTTGAATTTAATCACTCAGTTTATTCTTTCCTTAAGGTGCAAAATTATGCGACCTCGAAATACCCCAGCTTTTAGAAGCTGGGGTATGAAATATAATCACCCGAATTATTCTCTTGATATTTAACTTTTAAAACCTTACAAACGTTAAAAACTTTGTTAGTTTTTCTACCTACTCTTTCTTCTTTTTCTTTTTCTTTTCTTTCTTTTCCGGAACATCTTCTTTCTCGGGTTTTTCCGTCTTCTCGCTCTTCTCTTTTTTTGCCTTCTTGAGATCCGCACCCGCTCCGCTCTTCAGGAGATTGACATCCAGCCCTAGGCCCTGAAGTTCTTTAATAAGAACATTAAACGACTCAGGGAGTCCAGGTTCCGGAGTATTCTTGCCTTTAACAATAGCTTCATATATTTTGGTTCTTCCGACAACATCATCGGATTTGACCGTGAGAATTTCCTGCAGCGTATGCGCTGCGCCGTAGGCTTCCAGCGCCCATACTTCCATTTCTCCGAATCTCTGGCCGCCGAACTGCGCTTTGCCGCCGAGAGGCTGCTGAGTAATTAGAGAATACGGACCTGTGGATCTTGCGTGAACCTTGTCGTCCACAAGATGTGAAAGTTTCATTATGTACATATATCCTACGGTAATATCTTCATCTACCTTTTCGCCTGTCATCCCGTCTATAAGCGCGGATTTCCCTGATTCAGGAAGTCCTGCCTCTTTAAGGGCAGGCTTAACATCCCCTTTCTCGTCAGCTCCGTCAAAAACCGGAGTGGAAACCCAGTAGCCCAAAGCCTTCGCAGCCCAGCCGAGATGGCATTCAAGCAGCTGTCCCACATTCATACGGGAAGGGACTCCGAGCGGGTTCAAGAGTATCTGAATAGGTGTTCCGTCAGGCATATAAGGCATGTCTTCCTTAGGAACTATCCTCGCGACAATACCTTTGTTTCCGTGACGCCCCGCCATCTTATCGCCTACAGAGATCTTGGCTTTGCTGGTAATGTAAACCTTGACTCTCTTAATGACACCCGCGGGAAGGTTTTCGCCTTCCTCAATGGTGCGGAGCTCTCTTTCTCTCTTTCTTTCAAGTTCTTCGAGGCGGATCTTTGATTTTTCTTTCTCGAGCATAATCTTCTTCTGCAGCTCTTTCTTATCTTCAACGGTTTTTTCCGCCGCTTTTATCTCGGAATCCCTTAAAGCCAGGATCTTTGCTTTTTCAAGGTCTAATTCAAGTTCAAGGCGTTTCTTCTGCTCTTTTTCTTTCGACTTGGAAGCAGATTCTTTCCTTGAGAAAACCTTTACATCAACAACAATTCCATTCATGCCCGGCGGAACTTTAAGCGAGGCGTTCTTAACATCCTTGGCTTTTTCGCCAAAGATAGCGCGGAGGAGTTTTTCTTCGGGAGTGCTTTCTGATTCCCCTTTGGGTGTTACTTTACCTACGAGGATATCTCCCGATTTGACTTCCGCTCCGATGCGGATAATCCCATGCTCGTCAAGATTTCTTAAAGCTTCTTCACTGACATTCGGAATATCCCTGGTGATTTCTTCCTCTCCGAGTTTTGTGTCCCTGGAATCAATTTCCTGCTCTTCTATATGTATGGAGGTAAACCTGTCGTCCATCACGAGCTCTTCACTGAGAATAATAGCGTCTTCGAAGTTGTAGCCTCTCCACGCCATTATCCCTACCAGTATGTTCTGGCCCAGAGCAAGTTCCCCGTGATCAGTACTCTGCCCGTCCGCGATTACCTGCCCTCTTAAGACCTTCTGCCCTTTCTTTACGATGGGTTTCTGGCTGATGCAGGTATCCTGGTTGGACCTTTTGTACTTGATAAGGTCATAGACATCTATTTTATCTTCTTCCGTTGCAATCTCTATTCTGCCGGAGTCAACATAAACAATAGTTCCGCCGTTGGCCGCAATAACCACAACACCGGAATCATACGCGACTTTATATTCCAGGCCCGTACCTATTACCGGGGCTTCCGCCCTAATAAGCGGCACTGCCTGACGCTGCATGTTTGAACCCATCAGCGCTCTATTGGCGTCATCGTGTTCAAGGAAAGGAATAAGCGCGGGAGAAACGGCCACGAATTGCATGGGCGAAACATCCATATAATTTACTTCTTCGACCGGCACCGAAGGATAGTCGTCCTTCTCTCTGACTTCAATAACCGAATGAGTAGGGTCGGTTCCCAGGAGTTTATTGCCCTCCATCTGTGATTTTGCGGGCGCGATCCTTGAGAAATCCTCGGTTTCGGCCGTGCAAAAATCTATATCTTTGGAAATAACCGTATTCTTGACTTTCCTGTAGGGAGTTTCAAGGAACCCAAGGTCATTTATCCTCGCAAAAGTAGGCAGAGAGGAAATGAGACCAATGTTCGGGCCTTCCGGAGTTTCAATCGGACACATTCTCCCGTAATGAGTGTAGTGAACATCTCTGACTTCAAAGCCCGCCCTATCCCTGTCAAGTCCGCCGGGTCCAAGCGCTGAAAGACGGCGCTGGTGTGTTAATTCAGCAAGCGGATTTGTCTGGTCCATGAACTGGGAAAGCTGGCTGGTGCCGAAAAATTCCCTCAAAGCTCCGACTACCGGTTTTGTATTGATAAGGTCAACAGGCATGACTCCTTCCGTGTCGACAATGCTCATTCTTTCCTTTATATATCTTTCCATCCTGACAAGCCCGATCCTGAACTGGTTTTCCACAAGTTCACCAACAGCCCTGACCCTTCTATTACCGAAATGGTCAATGTCGTCTTTATGAAACCCCTCTTTCCCATTGGCAAGTTTGAGCAGATATCTGATTGTTTCTACTATATCGTTTTTGTCCAGCACCCTCTTGTCGCTCTTGGTGCCGAGTTTCTGATTGATTTTGTATCTGCCTACGCGTCCAAGGTCATACCTTTTCGGATTAAAGAACATATTGTCAAAAAATACTTTTGCGGCATCAAGCGTGACGGGCTGTCCGGGGCGCATTTTTCTGTAAACTTCCATAAGCGCGTCTTCTTTTGTGCCAATCGTGTCTTTTGCCAGCGTTCCGAGAAGGTTAATTCCCTCAGCCAGATCCGCAGGCTCCACTATCTCGATGTTTTTGATCCCGGCTTCACTGAGCTTTTTCAGGACAGCTTCCGTTACAACGGTGCCGACGGAGAAAGTATCCCCGCCTTCGTTAAGGTGAATGTGCTTCGCAAGCGTCTTGCCCATGCATTTGTCTTTATTGCTCAGGGATATTTCAAGCGTGCGGTAAAAGAGCTTGACAATGTCTTCGTTGCTCTTGAAACCCAGAGCCCTGAGAATTATAGAGGCAAAAAACTTTCTCTTCTTGTCAATCCTTGCGTAGAGTATTTCGTTGGTGTCAAATTCGAATTCAAGCCAGGAGCCCCTGTAGGGCGCGACTTTTGCAGTGTAGAGTTTTGCGGAAGAAGTGTAAAGCTTGTCTTCGGTTTCGTCAAAAGAAATCCCGGGAGACCTGTGCAGCTGGTTAACGATGACTCTCTCGGCCCCGTTAATAATGAAGGTGCCTTTATCGGTCATTACCGGAAGCTCGCACATAAAAACTTCCTGCTCTTTTACTTCCTTTACCTTGGCCGAAGGATTTTCCGGGTCGGTAATGAGCAGGCGCGCAGCGAACTTCAGCGGAGCGCCGAAAGTCAAACCCCTTTCTTTACATTCGATAACCTTGAATTTTGGTTCCCCTATGGTGTAACCGGCGTATTCTATAGTTATGTTCCCTTTGATGGACTGCATCGGGAAAACTTCGTTAAAGACGGACTGAAGCCCGACATTTTTTCTGTCCTTGGGAGCAACGCCTTTTTGCAGAAAGTTATTATAGGAAGTTTTCTGCACTTCTAATAGATTGGGTAATTCCAGTATTTTGGGGAGTTTGGAATAATCCTTGCGTTTCCTTCTCCCCATCCTGTCAAATTCTTCCATGAATACCCCCGGCTAAATTTTATTGTTAAGCGGTTTCTTCCGCGGTTTTTTTAACTTTTAGGCTTCTTTCTTCAGTTTTTGACTGTTTTCAACTTAAAATACTACTGCTTTTACAAAACAGCATTCCCGCGTCCGCCCAAAATTATTGGCGGACGCGGGATGCCCTGTCTCCGATTGGATTCCTTATTTAATTTCTATCGTTGCGCCGCTGCCGTCAAATTTAGCCTTTATTTTTTCGGCTTCATCTTTCGTCAAGCCTTCTTTAACGTTCTTCGGTGCGCCTTCTACGAGGTCTTTAGCTTCCTTCAGTCCGAGGTTGGTTATTTCCCTGACCCTCTTTATAACTTCAATCTTTTTGTCGCCGGCTCCGGTAAGAACAACCGTGAAGCTGTCCTGAACCGCTGCCGCCGCTGCTGCCGGCGCTGCCGCTGCTGCTGCCGGCGCTGCCGCTGTTACTCCGAACCTTTCTTCAAGAGCCTTGATGAGCTCCGCAAGTTCCATTACCGACATGCTCTCGATACCTTTCATTATATCTTCTTTGCTTAAGTTTGCCATTTTCCCTTTCCTCCTTGTTTCTTTTATGTTTGGTTTATTTTTCGTCTGTCCTGATCGCAAGCCGTATTCCTATTTCTTTGCCGCTCTGACTGCATCCAGCGTCCTCACAAACTTGCTTAATGTACCCGAGAGCACATAAGCCAGGTTGGACATGGGCGCCTTCATTCCGCCCAATACTTTTGAAAGCAGAACTTCCCTTGAAGGAAGATCAGCAACAAATTTTATCTGGGCCTGATTGGCAACCTTACCTTCTATCATACCGGCTCTCACCTTCATGTTTTCGTTGCCGGCAGAGAATTCCTTGAGTACTTTCGCCGAAATAACCGGATCGTCATAGCTGATCGCAACACCCGTAGGGCCGTCAATAAACTTTTGAAGTTCTTTTAGATTGATCTTCTCAAGCGCCCTGCGAATGATATTGTTCTTTATGACCTTGTACTCAATTTTTTGTTTCCCGAACCTTTTTCTTACGTCTGAGGTTGCTTCAACGGTAAGTTTTTTAAAGTCGGTAAAAATTACGCTTTTGGCTTTGGTAAGCTTTTCAGCGAGTTCGTTAACTTCTGCTTCTTTTTTAGCTATGGTGGCTTTATTCGCCATCTCCCCTCCTAAACGCTCAGGTATGGCTTGGTATCAATAATTAAGCCCGGACTCATGGTAGACTTCACCACGATCTTTTCTATATATACGCCTTTGATGCCTATCGGCCTTGCTTTTACGACCGCGTCAATGAGCGCAGTCGCGTTTTCGGAAAGTTTCTTCGCGTCAAACGAAGCCTTGCCTACTCTCGCGTGAACAACGGCGCCCGGGTCTGTTTTATATTCAACCCTTCCTGCCTTTGCCTCTTTTACGCTCTTTG
>JBAXDA010000038.1:0-9305 GCA_037141215.1 Candidatus Firestoneibacteriota bacterium
TGGAAATACTGGACCGCGGGAACACGAAGACTTTCGGAAACCCCGTGCCTACTCAGGTTTACAACGGTACTAAAAAAGGCCCCGGAATTGTTGTTACGGGACACGACCTGCTTGTTCTGAAGAAACTTCTGGAACAAACTGAAGGCTCAGGCGTGAATATTTACACTCACAACGAGATGCTTCCCGCCAACAGTTATCCTGAACTTAAAAAATATAAACACCTGGTCGGGAATTATGGCGGGCCGTGGTGGAAACAGAAAGAAGAATTCAAGAATTTCAGCGGTGCGATACTGGTAAATACCAATTGCGTGCAGATACCGCCCGCTAATTCCTACCTGGACCGCCTCTATACCACGGGTATCTCAGCAGTTCCCGGCGCGGTACACATAAAAGGTTATGATTATTCCGCAATTATCAATAAAGCAAAAGAACTCCCTCAACTGCAGGACGCTCCCGACAAACCTTTGATGACAGGTTTCCACCATACAGCTATTCTAGGCCTTGCCGGTAAAATAGTCGAGCTTGTCAAGGCGGGAAAGATAAAGCACTTCTTCCTGGTCGGCGGTTGCGATGGCGCGAATTCCGGCAGGGATTACTATACCAGATTTGTTCAACAGGTTCCAAAAGACTGTATCGTTCTCACGCTTGCCTGCGGAAAATACCGGTTCAATCATCTGGAGATGGGAGATATTGAAGGTATTCCTCGGCTTCTTGATGTGGGACAGTGCAATAACGCCTATTCCGCCATTCAAGTGGCGCTTGCTCTTGCCGCTGCTTTTAAGTGCGGAGTTAATGACCTGCCGCTCTCGATAGTCCTTTCCTGGTATGAGCAGAAAGCCGTGGCAATATTGCTTACCTTGCTCTCTCTTGGGGTTAAGAATATCAGGATCGGAGTCACCGCGCCGGCGTTCTTTTCTCCGAATGTTCTCAAAGTGCTGCATGAAAACTATAACTTAAAGCTCATCTCGACTCCCGAGATAGATCTTAGCGACATTTTGAAAAATAAAGGCTAAGCTGAAGAAGGTGGTCGGTAGAAACTATTCAGCGGCCAAATCCGGAGGAGCTATGTTCCTGGCAAGAAGCAGCGATTACGCGGTGAGAGCTTTATGCTTCCTGAGCAATAATAAGGGCCGTACCGTTTCTGCGAAAGAACTGGTAAAAGAGACCGGTATCCCTTATCCCTTTCTGCGAAAACTCCTGCAGGTGCTCGGAAAGAAAAAGATCCTGGTCTCCCGCAAGGGGCTTAATGGCGGTTTTGAGCTGAACCGGAAAGCCTCGTCTATCTATCTTCGCGAGATAATTGAGATTTTCCAGGGGCCGTTTAAAGTGACAGAATGCAATCTCGGGAAGAGAGTTTGCCCGAACAGAGGCTACTGCAAGCTAAAACACAAAATGGACGAAGTAGAAGAGCAAGTTCTGAAAACGCTGGAGGGTATCAGCATAGCCGGTCTCTGCAGTTAATCTTTCCTTTTGTATTATTCCCGTCCGCAAAATCAAGAGACTTTGCCTTTCGCAGTTTTCTGCAGTAACGAGGCATTATAAAAATACCAGAGAATCCAACTGGGGAGAAACAACATAAATCCGCATTATTCTCTTCTGAGGGTGACGAACGGAGGGCCGGGTCCCGGCAACTGGCACTCGGCTGTTTCGGTGGACAGCACGGTCAGCCTTGTGGTCTGCAGTTTTGATTTTAAGGAGCCCGCGGAGGAAGGCTGGATGTGGATTGATCCCTCTTTGGCTGTTGAACCTTCTGCTGCTTCAGCAGCTGCGCATGCGAAGAAGATCACCCACTTTATGTTCAACTCCCTGAACGCAGGCGGGAACGCGAAGAGCAATTTGACGAGCTTCGTATCGGGACAACCTTCGAATCAGTAGTGCAGGGGAAGCAAAGAAATATAGTTGAAGTGTCTTTTACTCAGGGGCAGGCTCGGAACCATCAATCCTTATTAGAACGCTCTCGCCTATTTTTTGTGTGCTAAAAATATACTTCGTGCGGACATACCCGTTCGGTTGTTTCTTGAACTGGAAAGCTTCAACTCTGGTCTGAGGTTTCCCGGTCTTATGTGTAGATTCCACTGCTGATCTTATAATGCAGCCGGTGCATTTATTGGTCTTCCCACAACCGCCGGGAAGTTCCGAATATTTACAGTCCATCACTTCTCCGCCGAGCAAGTGTTCCAATTTATCCTGATTTTTCCCCAGCGCCTGCATTGCTGTTTCATTGGCAGAAAGCAGGTTCCAATTGTCGTTCACGAGTAGGATAGGAGCTCCAATAGTATCAAGGAAGCTTTTAAGATCAGTGAAGTTAAAATTAGTCACAACATGGCTGCAGTTCTCGCAAATACCGTGGGAGGTTATATCTCCTTCGGCAGGAGAACCTTCTTTCATTACTTTATTGCACCAGGCGCAGACTGTTTTCACCTAAGCATTATAGCATAAAGAGAAAAAAAAACAAGAGTTAGCCTAAAAGCCGGTGTTTTTTAAAGGTTTTTGTTATATAATTACATGTATGGAAGATGTTGAATTGCATGCAAAGGAAATAAACAGGTGTAACCAGCGGAGCGAGAGGATGTTCACGCTTATCGACTTGATAAGGGAAAAAAGCCTGCCGCTGGAACTTGCGGCTTTTCTTTTATGCAGGGTTTCTAAGGGGGATTCCTTTCTTACCGGGGCAGTTCCCGGAGGCGCAGGAAAGACCACGCTTATGTGCGCGCTTATAAACTGCATACCAAACGATATGCTCATCAGGCACGCGGAGAGCCCGGCCGCGATGCTCCTCGGAGAGAATCTTCCGCCTTCCTGTTTTGTCTGCCACGAAATAGGCAGAGGAGATTATTTCGCCTATCTCTGGGGAGAGGAGGCACGGCAGTTCTTTCGTTTAAAATCCTACGGCCATATCCTGGCTTCCAACCTTCACGCGGATAATCTTGAAGAGGCCAGGCTGCAGTTGGTAAAACAGAACGGAGTAAAGGAAAATGAATTTAATTCCGTCAACCTTTATCTTTTCCTCGCTTATGGAGTGCAAAGAAAGGTAAGTTCGGTTTGGTGTTCAAAAGAAGGAGAACCGCACAGGGAAGTTTATGACGGCAGCAAGCTTAATGCCCGGGGGCTTGCCGGTGAAAAAGACCTTAAGATTAGCGAGGAATTCCTGCTGGAAATGGACGAGGAGAATGTTCATACGATAGAGGATTTCAGGAAAGAATTAGCGGGCTTCAGGGACGGATGACCGGAACACTTAAAGGACGGATATGATAGGCAGAGAGAAAAAGAATGAAATAAAGCCGGTAAATCCGGAAAGGAAAGCGCCCGGCGGAAATTCGGCGGCGCAGAAACTGCTTGACGCGTCGCAGATCTCGCTCGTACTGGATACTTATGATGATATTTTTTCCGGCTTTGACCCCAGGTCTTTTGACCACAGATCTCTCTCTCAGGACTTCCTCTTTGAAGCAAAGCGCGCCGCAAGGGATAAGGTCAGCGGCCTTGAATTAAAATTTCTAATACCAAAAACCGAGAGGAACGAACAACAGGAAGAACTGATCGGACTTCGCCTGAGGGAGCATTTTGAAAAGCACGCCGCTCTTTTAAGGGAGGAAATGAGAAAGACCAGGATGAAAGGCGCGCTTCTTACTGCTGTTGGGATGTGTGTGACCGCTGCGGCAGCAACTCTGGCTTTTCATTTCAAAGAGTCTTTTTTGGCAGGGATAGCTGTGGTTGTACTTGAACCCGCGGGCTGGTTTACCATCTGGAACGGGCTGGAAATGTCATTCTTCGCCCTGCGGAACAAGCAGGAAGACCTTGAGTTTTACGGCAAGATGGAACAGGCGGAAGTAACCTTTACGGAATATTAGCTGTAGAGTGAGAAACAATAAAGAGTTTTCTGAGCCCCGGAAAATACCGTAGACAGAGGAGGAGAGGACTATATCAGTTGACGGGTTACCGAACGCTTTCTGTAGACTCCCGGGGTCATGCCGGTGTATTTATTAAAGGCCATATAAAATATGTTTTCGTTTGCATAGCCGGTCTCTTCCATAACGCCGCGTACCTTCATTCCGGTCGTTGCTAAAAGCTCCTTGGCTTTTTCCAGCCGCAATCTTTTTTTGTAATTAGTGAACGACATGCCGGTTTTTCTTTTGAAAAGATGAAGGAAGTACCAGGGACTCAACCCGCAGGCTTTTGCCGCTTCGCTTGCTTTCAGTCCGGTCTTAATCCTCCCGTTAATCAATTCCAAGGCTCCGGTTATTTTATCCTGCGCCTCGTTGCGCGCGCTTACAGATTCTTCCGGGGTTTCACCCGCCAGCATTGCAGCCGGAAGAAGAAGTTTTTGAACAGCCTGAACGGCGTGTTTGTCGTAGACAGGAAGTGCTTTGTATTCTTTGAGCAATCTATTATATTTGAAAGAGGCGGTTTCCGGACGGAATGGCCCGAACATGAAATTGGCTTCATATCCCCCCGGGCCATAGACGGGCACCACCAGTTCTAAAATACCCGCGTGGCATTTTTTAATAAAGTACTTCTTTCCGGGCGTCTTTTTATTGAGCTTTTGCACGCAGTCAATATTGCATTTCGCCGGCGCAGTCTTCTTTAAAACTCCGCAAACAGGGCCTCTATGCAGGCAGAATTCTGCAGGGAGCGCGATTTTGTCATTATTTGGCCTGTATATCAGGCGGCAGCCGGAAAGGGTTTTTACCGCTTTAATTATGTCGATGAAGTCTTTGGCTGTCATAATGAGAGCATTATATATAAGTATTATAGCATATCTGATAATTGCCGCAAGGTTATATTTATGCTATTTTATAACCGAATTAAATTCAAACTGAAGTGGAGGCATTATGAATAACAGGGAAAGATACGTTAAAACACTGCTATTTGAGAAGACGGATAAAATCCCTTTTACACCCGGCGGCGGGCGCGAATCCACCAACAAAAGGTGGGAAGAAGAAGGCCTGCCCAAAGGAAAAGATCACTCTGAGGCTCTCTGTGATGTTTTGGGAATAAAAGTAGAAAAGACCAAACCGAAGACGGAGCTTGGCGTGAAGTTCAACATCTGGCCGGACTTCGAACAAAAGGTTTTGAAACACGAGAACGGACATTATTTAGTTCAGGACTGGAAAGGCGCGATAGTCGAGATCTCGGATGAGTTTAATCTTGAATTTCTAAAGTCAAGATCGGACTTCGTCACGAGAAAATGGCATAAATTTCCGGTGGAGAACGAGCAGGACTGGGCGGAGATGAAGAAAAGGCTGGATCCGGACGCGCCCGGAAGATTTCCTGACGACTTTGCGAAGCGCTGCAAAGAAATAAAAGAAAGGGATTACCTTATTTCAATTAACCCCTACGGGCCGTTCTGGGCGCTCCGGGACTTCTGCGGATTTGAGAATCTGTGTATGTTTACTATAGAAAAGCCGGAGCTGGTAAAAGAGATGGCAGAGGTCTGGGGTAATTTTATTCTCAAGGTTGTTTCGCGCGTTCTGGATAGCACGAGCTTGGATATTATTCACATCTCCGAGGATATGGCTTACAAAGAAAAGGCTATGATCTCCCCGGCCATGTGCAGACAGTTTCTTAAGCCCGTCTGGGATAAATGGGTTAAAACTTTTAAAGGGGACAAATGCCCTGTTATCGCCATGGATTCGGACGGATATATAGAAGAGCTGATCCCGCTCTGGATAGAGTCAGGAATTCAGGTCTGCGATCCTATTGAGGTTGCCGCAGGCTGTGATATAAACAGGTTTAGAAAACTCTTCGGAAAGAAAATGGCCTATAGGGGCGGTGTGGATAAGAGGGCAATGGCAAAAGGCGGAAAGTGGATAGAAGAAGAGTTGAGAAGGATAGAACCGGTGGTCAGGGACGGAGGTTTTATTCCTTCCTGTGATCACGCTATTCCTTCGGATGTTTCCTGGAAGGATTATGTGTATTACGGGGGGCTTCTGGCGGAAA
The DNA here is from genome assembly GCA_037141215.1 of Candidatus Firestoneibacteriota bacterium. GTDB lineage: Bacteria > Oederibacteriota > D2-FULL-39-29 > D2-FULL-39-29 > CAIOVX01 > JBAXDA01. Next base: position 5,938 of record JBAXDA010000038.1, read on the forward strand.
TGACAGGCTGGAAGTAAAAAATAAAAGTTAAAAAGTTCTTATCGGGGCAATATGTTTAGGAATTGAGAAAAGCCCTGATTTGTGATAACATCTGATAGAACTAAAAAAAGCCTGCAGCCGGCAGTTTCCGGCGTTCTATTGGAGGAAGCATAATGGCGCATTACAAGATAATCTCCTGCCATGTGTTGTGGCATGAATTGTGTTATTACGCTGCGCTCTCAAACAATAAATTTGATTTTGAATTCCTGAAATATTCCCTTCATCTAACGCCCGAAGTCCTAAGAACAGAACTTCAAGCCGCCATTGACAGGTCTGATGAGGGGGAGCATTCGGCAATTCTGCTCGGTTACGGCCTCTGCAGCAACGGCACCCGCGGCATAACCGCAAGAAAAAAAAGACTTGTCATTGCAAGAGGCCACGACTGCATTACCCTGCTTTTGGGCTCAAAAGAAAGATACCGCGAGTATTTCGATTCCCATTCCGGCACTTACTGGTACAGCCCCGGCTGGTGCGAGAACGGAGCCCGGCCCGGCGAAGACACTTATAATGAAAGGCTAACAGGTCTCGTGGAAAAATACGGAGAGGATAACGGTAAATACCTTTTTGATATGGAAAACGCGTGGTACAAGAATTACAATAACGCGGCCTATGTAGACCTGGGCTTTGGCGACACCGGCCCTCTTAAGGATGATACGAAGAAAAGCGCGAAATGGCTCGGTTGGACCTATGACGAACTAAAAGGCGACCCGCAATTGCTAAAGAACTTTATTGAGGGTAACTGGGAAGAAAAGTCTTTTCTTGTGGTGGAACCGGGACAAACAATAACCGCCTCAAACGACGAAAGGGTTATTAAAATAGAAGGGACAAAATAATAATAACAGTTGAGTATTTGCTTTTATGCCCGTAAAACAAGCAGGAGCCGAATGAACAATAAAATACTGATTAGTATTATTTTGACTGCCTCATTGCTGCCTGCTATATGTTGGGCGGCCCCTCCGGCTATTCCCCAGCTCGCTGCCTGGGAAACCCACATGCTTAGCTGCTCTGCAACAATAATCTCAGCGCAGCCTACAACGGCAAATCACAGCACATGCGCGGCTCCGGGTTGCGATATTCTTAATGAAGCCCTGCTCTGGTATTACGACGGGAACAGGGTCTTTCACCAGATCTCGGCCTACACAAGCAATACTGCCTGGTTGACGATAGCCGCGAAATGCAGAGGATACTACAGGGATTATCTGACCTGCCCTGTGGTCAATCATTATGTTGACGGCTGGAGGAATTTCACGAAAGGTTTGTACTTTGATTGGATTAATCTTGGTGATGCGACTTCAAAGAATGACGCTATACTTATGGCAAAGCGGGGGAAGTTCTCCCAGATAGTTCACGCCTCAGATTACCATCAGTGGGATAATAATGTAGATGTGAGCAGAGAGATTGCCTACGCTATAAACGCCTGGCATGTGGCCAGAGACCTCGGAGACCCCGCATTTTCAGGCAGAGACCCTTACCTTGATATAGCTTATAACCAATTGGATCTCTGGGCAACCTATCTCGCGGGTTATCCCGGAAGCACTTATCCTTCAGCAGAGACCGGAAAATACCAACCGTTCATGTTTGGACTTACGGCGGAGGCGCTCATAACTGTTTATGAAAGAACGGATACAAATCAGGCGGATAAAAACAAAATACTGCAAAAGTTAAAGGATGTCGCGCTCTTGACCTACAATAAACTCTATAACGACGCCTGGCATTCTTTCCCCCAGAATACCGGCGTTTCTAACTCTGCAGCTCCGAGTTTAAACCTTCTTGTTGTTCCCCCGTATGGCTGGCTCTGGCATGAAACAGGGGACAACCAGTTTCTGACAATGGGTGATAAGGTTTTTGGAGACGGCGTTGTTTACGGCTGGCCCGAGGTATGGGGCGGTAAGCAGTTCAGCCAGAATTACCGCTGGAGTTTTGATTATGTCCGTTGGAGATCGACTGACCCCGTAATCTCCCCCACGGCTCCTGGTTCTCCGGATGAATTATCCCGGGTAAAGACTTATCCGAATCCGGTAAAGCGTTCCTCCGGAGCGGTTTCAAAGATCAACGGGCTAACCGGTAACTGTACTGTTGAGATTTATGACGGGAGCGGCAATAAGATCAGGGACTTGAAAGAAGCCCTGCAGGCTCTTCCCAATTCCGGTTATGTTGAATGGGACGGGAATAACTCGGCCGGAAATTTGGTGGGTAAAGGTATCTATATGTATGTTGTTAGAAGCCCTGCAGGCAATAAGAAAACGGGAAAAATAGCCATACTCAAGTAAGAGGCTGGAAATTGGTAATGTAAGCTGAGGTGGATATGGGGATATTTGGGGTAAGCCCGGAAAAAGAGAGAACGCTCCGGGAAAAAATGGCGCGTTTTAACATAAATGAGACCGATATTGAGGAACAGTTCATCCGGTCCGGCGGTAAAGGCGGACAGAATGTCAACAAGACCTCCACCTGCGTGTATTTAAAACACCTGCCTACGGGAATAGAAGTAAAATGCCAGGCAGAGCGCTCGCAAGCCCTTAACCGGTATATAGCAAGGAAACTCCTTGCCGGAAAAATAGAAGAGAAGGTGCTGGGAAAACTCTCGGCGGAACAGCAGAGAGTGGAGAAGATCAGAAGGCAGAAAAGAAGAAGGTCGAGGCGGTCAAAGCAGAAAATGCTGGAAAATAAGCACAACCAGGCTGATAAGAAAGAGAACAGAAAAAAAGTGCAGTTTTAAGATTAGCATTTCCAAAAAGGAGGGAGTATGGTTTTAAGGATATTTGTACTTCTGACGTTTTTGGCTTGCAGTCCGGCGGGTAATGCGGCTTCATACAAAATAATGCTGATGGGGGACTCCACGGTAAAAACTCTTTACCTGCCCGTAAAAGACCAGGTGCAGACAAAACTAAAAGAAAAACTAAAGGCCGCTCTGCCGGAGCTTGAGTTTACGGTTGTAAATGCAGGGCAGGGCGGGGAATCCATAGGGCCGGGGGCGAAAAGCAATCTGATAGAAGCGGATCTGGACGGTTATCACGCTTACGGCAGATATGACCAGATAACCCGGGTTAACAAAGACATTGATTTTGTTTTTATAAGGTACGGCACAAACGACAAAAATTATTATTCCGCGGCCGAGTTCAAATTAAAATTAAAAAATCTTTGCGAAAAGCTTAAGAAAGACTATCCCGGCGTCAAAATTGCCGTAGAAACCGCCATGTATGTCGACCCGAAACACGCGGTAAGGCAGGATCCGAATGAGAACACAAAACCTGTTTTTGACGCCATAAGGCAGTTTGCGAAAGAGGAGAGCTGTTATCTTGTGGATGTGCAGGAGGCGTTGAAAGCCGCGA
>JBAXDA010000039.1:0-9258 GCA_037141215.1 Candidatus Firestoneibacteriota bacterium
CCGCGAGCAGGATGGTTACCGCCGTAGTATTGCGGACGAAATAAAGAAAATGATTACGCTGACTAAGTAAAAGTGATTATGCTTTGAAGAAAGTAATTGAACAAGTCCAACGGTATAATCGAAATGTAATGCAAAGGGAGTTGTATGAAAATAGGAATCATTGGGCTTCCCCAAACCGGGAAGAAAACACTGTTTGAACTGATAACCAAACACAGACTTACTGAGAACGAAACTGCCTCAAACAAGCCTGTGTCGGGTGTGGCGGAAATAATAGACCCGCGGTTCGAAAAGCTCGTGGAGATCTACCATCCTGCCAGCGAAGCCAGAGCCCGCTTGAATGTTGAGTTCATACCCAAGCTTGAGAAAGGCTCGTTTGCAAAAGAAGAAGTGCTAAAAGCCCTTAGCGGGGCTGATGTACTCTGCCACGTCGTAAGAGATTTTAAAGATGAAGCCATTTATCATATCAACGGCTCTGTTGACTCGGAAAGGGATATCGACGAGATAAACTCCGAGCTAATCTTTAACGATCTTGCGTTTATTGACAAGAGGCTTGACCGGCTGACCCAGACACTAAAAAGAACGAGTGAAGACAAAATGCAAAGAGAGAGTGAGGCTCTTAAAAAAATTAAAACTCAGCTTGAGAAAGAGCTCCCCATTAGACTGCTTACCATTTCGGCAGAAGAAATGAAATATCTTGTCTCCTATCCTTTGCTTACGATGAAGGAGATGATTGTAGTCTTGAATGTATCAGAAGAAGACCTTAAGAATACGGAAAATCTTGACGCTCTTAGGAAGAAATATGCCGCGCACAGGATATTCTGGATGCAGGTTTCGGTTAAGGTGGAAGCGGAAATAGCGGCTTTTGATTCGGAGGCAGACAGAAAGTCATTCTTGTCTGAGCTGGGGATCTCTGAGCCTGCCGTGGATTTGCTTAAGAGGACCTGTATTGAAGCTCTGAACCTTATCTCCTTCTTTGGTGTGGGTACGGATGAGGTTAAGCAGTGGACCATAAAAAAAGGTTCCAGCGCCCCTCAAGCTGCCGGCGCGATTCACTCGGACCTTGAGAAAGGTTTCATACGCGCGGAAATGATGAAGTATGCCGATATAGTTGAAGCAAATGGCAGTGAAACAAAGCTCAAAGAATCAGGGAAACAGTATCTTAAAGGAAAAGATTACATAGTTGAAGATGGAGATATACTTTCTATCAGATTTAATGTTTAAGTGATATGATGATCAAGGAGAAGGAGTAAGGGCTAAAGGCGTAGAGGTCAGCAATTTATACTCAGCCTATAACCCTTTGCCTCTCACCTCTTAGAGGAGTCTTCATGAAAACGATTACACTGCTTTTGTTGCTTATTGCCTTGCGGGTCTGCGCGCAGGAACCGGCAAAGGGCGCTGATCTATCCGGGATCTCAGAGAAGTACACAGTCAATAAAGACGGCAAACTTGATGACGCGGTAATTACAGGTATAGGAATTCTCACTTCGACGCCGGATGAAGTCTATGTCCAGCTCAGTCTCAAATCAGACCCTTCAAACACCTTAAAAGCCGCTCAGATAGACCTGGAGAGGAAAATAGACTTCATAACTGCGAGACTGGCGGGGGCTTTCAGGCTAAAGAAGGAAAACTTTAAATCAGCGGCTCTTGACTCAAAACTTAAAGAACAGTCCATACGCAATCCCGCCTCGCTTGTTTATAAGGATTCCAGCGGAAAAATTATTCAGAAGAAAGAATACAAGTACGAGCTCTCAAAAAACCTGATAATAAGCGGGCTTGCAGGCAAGAAAATGGGAGAGGTTCTTGAGATAATAGATAAAGCCGTTGGTTACGGGGCGACAGCCGTTGCTGAGGCTGTAAAAGAAGATCCTGCAGAAGTTGAGAGTACAACAGTCTTAGGGACCTCAACTTCAAAAATGGCGCTTTCAAAGGGTGTTTCAAAGCTGGCCATAAAAAAGGGAGAAGATGCGGAGAAGAACGAGCTTATAAATTACTATTTCTCGGAAGCGACACTGGAGAAACTTTCAACTAAATGCAGGGAAAAAGCAGCGGCAGATGCCAAAGAAAAACTCGCAAAACTCTCAAAAATTTACCCATTTAACAGCAATGAAAAAGATATTCAGTTTTCCGAAGATATTTCAGCGGTCCAGACTTCAGAAGGCGAATTAACCGTAAAGTGCGAATATTCAGTTGCCATTACCAAGAAAAAGGCGGAAAGCAAGTAGAGAAATAAATTCAACTAAAATTTGGTTTGTCTTGTTTTTATGTGAGATGGCTTATTAAATGGAAGTTAGAGGCAGGGGCTCGATGGATATAAGGAATGCTCACGCGCTGCAGAAAATAAACTATGGGATATATGTAGTAGCCTCAAAAAAAGGCGCCAAGTTGAACGGGCAAATTGTTAATACGGTTTTTCAGGTGACCTCGGAGCCACAATGTGTAGCCGTCTGTATCAATAAAAAAAACCTTACCTTCGAATTTATAAAAGAAAGCAGGGTTTTCTCTGTTTCGGTTCTGGAAAAAGACACGACAATGTTGTTTGTGGGGCGCTGGGGTTTTAGGTCGGGCAGGGATATTGATAAATTTTCAGGTGTGAACTATAAACTAGGCATAACAGGTGCTCCCATAGTGCTTGAGAGTTCTGTCGGTTATTTTGAATGTGAAGTTCTTAGCGAAACAGATGCGGGTACGCATTGTATTTTCATAGGGAAAGTAGTATATGATGAATTAGTGGACGGGGCAAAAGAACCTTTGACTTATGAATACTACAAGCAGGTAAAAAAGGGAAAAGCTCCGGAGAATGCTCCGACTTTTGTCAAGAAAGAGGAGAAAAATGGATAAATACAAATGCACTGTTTGTGATTATGTGTATGATCCTCTCCTTGGGGATCCGGAAAACGGCGTACAGCCCGGGACAAAATGGGAAGAGGTGTCCGAGGACTGGGTCTGTCCAACCTGTAAAGTCGGTAAAGATCTTTTCGAGAAGGTGTAAAATGAAAGTACTCGGCATAAACGCTTCCCCGCGAAAAGGGGGAAACACAGACTTTCTGCTTGATCAAACTCTGAAAGGCGCAGGAGATGCCGGCGCTGAAACAGAGAAAATCTATCTCAACAGGCTTAATTACAGGGGTTGTCAGGAGTGCTCTGATGCCCTGACTGACGGTAACTGCAAAGTAAAAGACGACCTGCTTGAAGTAATTGCGAAAGTCCTGGAAGCCGATGCGGTTGTTATCGCCTCTCCTGTCTATTTCGGAAGTGTTTCGGGACAGTTAAAGTGCATGATAGACAGGTTCCAATGTTATTGGATGGGCAGATTTGTCCATAAAACCGTTGAAACACAGATGAGGAAAAAAGGAGTGTTTCTTTCCGTTCAGGGCACCGAGAAGGAAAAATTTTTCCTTAATTCCAGGGACATAGTTAAAAATTTTATGGCAACCATAAACGCGGAATACACGGCTGAATTATCCTGCAAACTTGTTGATGCTAAACTTGATATTCAAAAGAGGCTTGATTGTCTGGAACAAGCGTATAAAATTGGGGAAAAGCTTATTTAGAACGTGGTCCAAGGAGGTGTGTATGGCTGTAAAGAACAGGTTGGAGACATATAAGTGCGCTATGTGCGGCAATATTGTTGAAGTGCTTTTCGCGGGAGGAGGTACTCTGGTTTGCTGCGGGAAAGAGATGCAGCTTCTGACGGAGAATACTACGGATGCGTCCAAGGAAAAGCATGTACCGGTAATCGAGAAGACTGCCGACGGCTATAAAGTAAAGGTGGGCAGCGTTCCTCACCCGATGGAAGAGAAACACAGCGTCCAATGGATAGAACTTATTGCTGACGGAAAATCTTACAAAGAGTTCCTGAAACCCGGAACGGCGGCAGAAGCAGTTTTTTGTCTTAAAGCTTCCTCGGTAACTGCCAGGGAGTACTGCAATTTACATGGACTCTGGAAAGCATAAAATAACAGCAACTACTGGATTTTATTAAATAGGCTTCTACTTTTGAATGCTTGCTTTAAAAAGGAGGAAATTATGGCCAGCTTAAAAGGAACTAAAACTGAAAGAAACCTGCTTGCTTCATTTGCGGGTGAATCCCAGGCGAGAAACAGATATACTTTCTTTTCGTCCCAGGCAAAGAAAGAAGGCTTTGAACAGATAGCCGCTATCTTCCTGGAAACGGCTGATAACGAGAAAGAGCATGCTAAAAGATTCTTTAAATTTCTTGAAGGAGGGATGCTTGAGATAACGGCAAAGTTCCCGGCCGGAAAGATAGGTACAACGCTCGAGAACCTTAAGGCCTCTGCCGAGGGTGAGCATGAAGAAACAAAGATTATTTATCCTGAAGCGGCCAAGATAGCCGAGCAGGAAGGCTTCAGCGATGTCGCAGCAGCCTTTAAAAAGATAGGCGATGTAGAAGCGCATCACGAAAAGAGATACAGGGCGCTTTTGGAAAATATTGAAAAAGGCAAAGTTTTCAAGAGAAACGCGAAAGTACAATGGAAATGCATGAACTGCGGCTATATTCACACCGGAGAAAACGCGCCGGAGCAGTGTCCTGCTTGTCTCCATCCCAAAGCCTACTTTGAGGTTGCCTGCGAATGTTACATTTAATATAGGGCGGGATATACTTTGAAGTTGAGCCGGACAAGCAATCTGAGAAAATATTTTTATACGCAATGTGCTTGAAAATACCAGCAAGGGAGGCCGGGAGGTCTCCCTTGCTGGTTTGCGATTATTTATAATGAAATTTGTTTCTATACTGGGTATAATTACTGAACAGTTTCCGTTTATACTATTAATAGCAGGTAAGAGTGATGGTCATAGAACTCAAAAGGAGGAAGGGAAAATGTCTGCAACACTCATTGACGGTGAAGCGCTCGCAAAAAAGATTAAAGCAGGACTGAAGACGGAGATAGATGCTTTTAAAGCCAAGGGGGCGCCCTTGCAGCTTGTGGCCATACAGGTCGGAGAAAATCCTTCTTCAAAGGTTTATACTAATCAGCAGAAGAAAGCCTGTGAAGAGATGGGGCTGGTCTATTCTCTAAAGGAACTTCCGGCAGCGACGACCGAAGCAGAACTCATGACTTTTGTAGAAGGGCTTAATAAGGATAAGTCGGTTACCGGCATAATCCTCCAAATGCCACTTCCGCAGAGCATAAACGCGAGAAATGTGCAGGTAAAGATATCGCCAAATAAAGATGTTGAAGGCCTCAACCCCCACAATATGGGACTTCTGGTTTTTGGCAAGCAGGTTGTGGCTCCTTGCACGGCTATGGGTGCGGTAGAACTTCTAAAGAGCACCGGCGTTGAACTCAAAGGAAAAGAGGTAGTAATAGTAGGGCACTCTGAAATCGTAGGCAAGCCGATACTTCTGCTTATGCTTCAATCGCTTACCGAATCTGCGACTCCGACAATCTGCCATATTGCCACCAAAGATACTCCTTCGCATGTGAGAAGAGCAGACATAGTATTTGTGGCTGTTGGAAAGGCGGGACTCGTAAAGGGGGACTGGATAAAACCCGGCGCGATAGTAATTGATATTGGAATAAACAGAGTTCCAAGTATTGGGCCCGACGGGAAGCAGTTGCTGGATGAAAAAACAGGAAAACCTAAAATGAAAACAGTCGGGGATGTGGAATTTGAGAAAGCGAAAGAAGTGGCAGGCATGATCTCTCCCGTTCCCGGGGGTGTTGGCCCGTTGACCGTAACTATGCTCATTAAGAACACGGTGGAGTGCGCTAAGGTTCAGTAAAACTGACCCGATTATAGGCGTATTCTAAGGAAAGTAGCAGATAAATCACAGGAGGCGTGAGAACGCCTCCTGTTTTATCGTTGAGGCTGTCATATTGACAATACCGCAACTATATAGTATTATAAGAACCATGACAAAATATATTCTTCAGATTTTGTTTTTTTCCGCTATTTTGTATGCTCAAGCCAGGCCTCTAACACTCAAGGAATGCGTTGACCGTACGCTCACCTCTTCTATTCCCGTAAAAACAAGTGAGAAAGCTCTTAAAGTTGCAGAGAATGATCTGCTTTCCGGCTCTGCGCCTTTCATGCCCTCTTTATCGGCAAAATTCAATGATACTCTGGCGGGGTACGATGCCGCAGGCGGACAAATACCTCCGCTGACATTCTATCCGGATACCTATAGCGCCTCCCTTAATCTCAGTTATAATTTCTATAATATGGGCAAGGACGCCGACAAACTTTTGAATTACAGGAAAAAGAAGGAAGAGTCAGAACTGGATCTGGGGAAAGCAAAACAAGACGCAGCCTATTCCGCTATTGTTGCTTACTATTCAATTCTAAAAGCAGAGAAAACCCTCCAGGTAAAAGAAGCCGTGCTCAAACAGAGGCAGGAAAACCTTAAGTTAACGGAAAGTCTTTACAAAGCGGGGATACGCTCAAAGAGTTATTACCTTAATTCTCAGATCCAGCTCGGAAACAGCGAAGTTTCTATTATTGACGGAAGAAATTCCGTAAAAATGGCCAAATCTGATTTGAATACCCTTATGGGATTGGCTCCTGAAGCAGAATTAAAAGTCGCCGATGACCTTGAATACAAGCGAAGCGAAATAACCTATGAACAAGCGCTTGTTTTATCCTTCAAGAATAGGTTTGAATGGCTAAAACTGTTGAAACAGAGAGAAGAAAGCGAGATCTTGCTTTCCCTTGCAGAGAAGACCTTGCTGCCTGCCATAAGCATAGACGGCAGCTACAATCTTTCGCTGGATCAGTATGCCAGGGATTCAAGCGCCTGGACTCACAAAGGTTCCCTTGACCAGAACTCGAGTTGGGGGATAACACTCTCCGCGACCTATGCGATATTTGACGGTGGAGTCAATTCTTTAAAGGCCGAGAATGCAAAAATCTCCATAAAGGTGGTTGATCTTCAGATAGAAAACCTTAGCCGTGCCATAATGAATGAAGTTTTCTTTGAATGGAACAACCTGACCCGTCTGTTTTCAAGTATTCCTATATTTGAAAAACAGGCGGCGCTTTCAAAAGAGAACCTTGAGATAACTAGAAGCCAGTACAGGGAAGGTTCTGTTTCATTTCTTGACCTGGTAGATGCCGAAGCCAGTTTTAGTTCCAATCAGATTTCATATTATCAGTCAATTTATGACTTCAAGGCCCAGAATGCCGATCTTTTAAGGTCCATCGGCCAAAAATTATACTAATTTTAGTACTGCGGGAGTATATATGAAAAAGTATTTTGTTTCTGCGGCTCTATTTCTCGGGATAATCATTTCCGCGGGATGCGGCAAAACAACCGTTACGGGAGCTCCTCAAGTAGAAGTAAAAGTTAAAGAAGTTAAGAAAGGTGATATTATTGAGAAACTTGCCGAGGTAGGCAAGCTTGAACCTGTCAGCTCGGTTAAGGTTAAATCCAATGTCACCGGAACCGTGAAGAAACTGCTTGTTGATGACGGAACCCAGGTAAAGTCTGGACAGTTACTGGCTGTTATTCTTCCCGGGAGAGAAGCGGAGAAATATCTTGCCTCTGAAGTAAGAGCCGCGGCATCCGGCGTTATAATTGAAAAAGCAGTTGAAGAGGGGGATATGGTGACTTCCGGACTTTCCGAATACTCAGGGGGTTCGGTTATCATGTCCATTGCGGATATGAGCAAAATGCTGGTGAAAGTAGACATAAACGAAGTGGATATCAGCAAAGTTAAGGTAGGTCTACCTGCTAAGATTAGAGTTGAGGCTTATTCCAAGAAGGAATTTATGGGTAAGGTTACAAAAATTTCTCCTATGGCAAAACTGAGCACTGACGGCAAGATAAATGTTTTTAAAACAGAAGTTGAGGTCACCACAAAAACTACTGAGCTCAGACCGGGTATGAAAACAGTCGTGGAGATAAAGTTGGATGAGAGAAAAGATGTGATAATAATGCCTATTGAAGCGGTTTTTGAAGAGAAGGACCCTGAGACTGAGATTAACGAGCAGGTTATCTATATCCTGAAGCCTGATGGCAAGTATGAAAGGCGGGGTGTAAAGGTAGGGCTTTTTGACGACAATAACATAGAAGTCCTTGAAGGCGCCGTGGAAAAAGATAAAGTAGCGCTTTCCAGGCCTGTTGGCTTTGAAAATTTTGCCCAGAAGAAAGAAGACAGATCAAGAAGCCGCGGCAATCCTCCCGGCGGCGCTATGAGAGGCCTTTAAAGGATGTTTATCCTAAATGTGTTCAGTATGGGGATTAAAGAGATCTTCTCCCACAAACTCCGGTCTTTTCTTACTACGCTGGGTATAATCCTCGGTACCGGCTCTCTGATAAGTTTGTTTGGTATTGTTGACGGAGGGAAAGAGACCAGTATGAATTGGATGAAGGAAGTTGGAGGACTGGAAAAAGTCGCGATTATTTGGCAGGAAATTCCTCGTCAGGACCGCCTAAAACTAAACAGATCCAAAGGGAGAACCTTTGCCGATGCGGTCGTGCTAAAACAAAAAGCCGATACGCTTGCGATTGTCTCTCCTGAAATTGCCATGAATAGTTCCTGGTTTGAATACAAGCGCAAGAGATACAGATCGTCTCTTTACGGTGTAACGCATGAGTTCCTTGATATAAACAGGTATGAGGTGGTTAAAGGAAGGTATATTAATGATCTTGATATTGAACGCAGCGCCAGGGTGGTTGTTATAGGGCAGAAGATAGCATATGAACTCTTTAGGAATGAAGAGCCGTTGGGGAAGCAGATATATATTAATGGTCAATATTTCACAGTTGTCGGCGTCCTAAAGAAATACGAAATGTGGATTGGCAAAAGGAATGCGATAGAATTCAAAAATAACTGGGCCTCTATTCCGCTTACAACTATGGCAAATAGATTTATGGGAAACGACACCTTGACCTACCTGAATATACAGGTCAAAGATACAGACCGTATTGATGAAGCCATTCAGCAAACCAGGAATATTCTTTTAAAACGACACTTTTATATAGAAGATTTCAAATATGATACCAAAGAAGATCAGATGGCCAGAATAAAGCAGTCTACCGATATGTGGACTATGATACTTGGGGCAATCGGCCTTATATCCCTGCTTGTTGGCGGGCTTGGAATCATGAATATTATGCTAGCGTCAGTAACAGAGAGAACGAGAGAAATTGGTATTAGAAGGGCTATTGGAGCTAAAAGGAAGGATGTCCTTTCCCAGTTCATGGCCGAGGCGTTTATGATAAGTATAATGGGAGGACTGCTCGGAATTCTATTTGGCGTAATAATGATAAATCTCTTCTCCACTTTTCCTGAT
>JBAXDA010000040.1:0-9167 GCA_037141215.1 Candidatus Firestoneibacteriota bacterium
GAGATTGTCGAACAGGTGGCTATAGATCTTGGATTAAAGAAGTAATAAAAAAAACTACGCAAACCTTCCCATATATAAAACCATTCGTAGGAGGATTTCTTGATAGAACGCTATACCTTGCCTGAAATGGGAAAAATCTGGACTGAAGAGACCAAATATTCAAAATGGCTTGATGTTGAAGTGGCTGTTTGTGAAGTTCTGGCGAAGAGAGGGGAGATCCCCCGCAAGTCCTATGAGACCATAAAAAGAAAGGCAAAGTTCAGTATTTCCCGTATCAATACAATAGAAGAAGAAGTTAAGCATGATGTAATTGCTTTCCTGACCTCGGTTGCCGAGAATGTAGGGAGTGATTCCCGCTTTATACACCGCGGTTTAACCTCGTCGGATGTGCTTGACACGGGTCTGGCCCTGCAGCTGCGCGACGCCTCGGAAATAATATTAAGAGATCTGAAAAAAACTGTGGCTATCCTTAAAAAACAGGTAAAGAAATACAAACATGTGGTTACAATAGGAAGGTCTCACGGAATACACGCGGAACCCACCACTTTCGGCTTAAAACTTGCGGTTTGGTGGAAAGAAATGGAGCGGAATTATGAGAGGATGAAACGCGCCAAAGAAACTATAAGTTACGGCAAAATATCAGGGGCAGTCGGCACCTATTCCAACATAGACCCGGCTGTTGAGGTCGCGGTCTGCAGGAAGCTCGGGCTGAAGCCGGCTCCTGTTTCTACCCAGATAGTGCAGAGGGACAGGCACGCGGAATTTCTTGCGACAATAGCAATTATCGGCTCCTCGCTTGACAAATTTGCGACGGAGATAAGGCATCTGCAGCGTACCGAAGTACTTGAAGCAGAAGAACCTTTTACGAAAGGGCAGAAAGGTTCCTCCGCTATGCCTCATAAGAGAAACCCTATTACCTGTGAGCGTATTTCCGGACTGGCGCGGCTTCTTCGCGCGAATTCAATTGTGGGGATGGAGAATATGCCGCTCTGGCACGAGAGGGATATCTCGCACTCCTCTGCGGAGAGGGTGGTTCTTCCCGACAGCACAATCGCGCTTGATTATATGCTTCACAAATTCAACTGGCTCGCCGAGAATCTTTATGTCTATCCCGAGAATATGATGGAGAATCTGAATAAAATGAAAGGCCTGATATTTTCCCAAAAAGTGCTTCTGGCTTTGACCAAGAAAGGCATAAGCAGAGAAGAGGGCTACAGGATAGTTCAGGATTCCGCCATGAGGGTCTGGAAAAAAGAGGGAACCATGGCCGAGCTTCTAAAACAGGACGAGAGAGTCACTTCCAAAATGACAGATACGGAAATAGACGCCTGTTTTGAGCTTAAAGCATATCTTAAAAATGTGGATAAGATTTTTAAAAGATTGAAGGTCTGATGCCGGGTAAGTTCTGACTTTTTAAGGTTTTTTCAAAGTAAAAGGTTTTTCCTGTATTTCTTTCTTAATGTTTGAGATTATCATTATATGGCAGTTCGGATATTTTCCCAGGCATTCATGCGCGCCCAACGGGCCCTTCCTTGCGCTCATCACTTCAAGTAAAGCGGCAAGTTCTCCGGGAGCGACGCCTTCATAAAACTCAAGGGACTTGAAATGGTTGTGTTTCATCAGAGTTAGAAAATTCCTTATCCTGAGGGCTTCAACCCTTGTCGCGTCAAAATCCACCGTGTTCACCGAGAGGCTCTTATCCTCTTCTCTGAAACAAAGGGTCTTATAGTCTGCCGTAAGAATTTCAATAAAGCTGTTTAGCGAACTCAGGAGCTGCCTGAAAGCCGCGGAATTTTTTTGTCCGGCTCTGATCAGGCCGACGGCGAGATTGAATTGATGCATGACCTGTTCCGCCACCTGCTTGTCTTTTACTTTAAGATTCTCAGCCATATCCAATTATACTGTTGTTTTGGCTTCGCGTCAAATATTTTATGCTTCGTGCCGGGAAATGTGGCCGAAAGCAGGGTAAACCTAAGTTGAAACGGCGTAACGAAAAACGCCTTATTTTAAGCTGACTTACGCTTTAGTGCTTAACAGCAAGTGGGGGGGATATCATTCTTTGCCCAGATCTTTCTTTGCTGCCTTAACGCATTCCGAAAGCACCTTTTCCTGTTCTGCCGTCACGGGCTCAGGTTTGTAGTTCTTTAGAATATCATCCTTCTTTGTTTTGACCTTCTGTTCCGTGCTTAAAGCCCCCTTCTCAAGCCAGGCCTGATAATAATCCCGGTCAAGAAGTTTTGGAAACCAGAGTTCTTTTCTGAAATGTTCCGCGGTGAACATGCTGTCTATGAAAGAGCCGCCGGGCCCGGCTTCGGCGATTACTTCGAGCCCGAGAGTGTCATCGGAAATCTCCACCTCGCGCTGAACGCTTTCCACATAGGAAATTATTTCGTTTTGGAGGACCAGCATATCCAGAGAGGTCGCCTGATCGACTCCGCAGATTCCCATATGCCCGAAAATATCCGCTCCTGCAGCCGCGCCCAGGGCGAGCGTTACGCCCGCTTCAAGCCCGGCCTGCGCATCCGGCCTTTTTGAATCGGTTAAACCCACATTAATATATACCGGAAAGCCGTGAAACTTACCGAGCTGTGTCATAGCAGTCCCGAAGATTGCCTGCTCAGGACCGGCGAAGATCATTTGTGTGGTCTTCATATCAAAGGCATGGCAGATCCCGCCGTAACAAACCGGCATGCCCGGTCTTATGAGCTGGGTAATGCAGACTCCGGCAAGTATTTCGGCATTCTCTACCGCCATTGTCGCCGCGAGAGTTCCCGGAGCGGACATACCCATCTGAGCCATGGGGCCTATGGGCACAGGCATATTAATTCTTGCAGTTTCATAAAGCAGGTCTATCCCGTTGAAGGGGAATTTGAGAGGGCTTATCGGTTCAAGGAAGGGGTAGGTAAGGGGGAAGTCTTCGGCTTTTTTTTGCGAGCCCCTCAGGCCTATTATCATATCAACAATATATTTTGAGGCTGTGCGGTTATGGAACCAGAGCGTGACAGGCTTCGAGGTGTTCCTGATCATAGTTGCGAGAACTTCAACGCTCCTCCAGGAAATATCCACCCCATGCGGGTCTGCCATAGAGCCGGGAATGTTTATGTATTCCAGCGCGTCGCAGAATCTTGCCGCGGCGGCGACATCCGCCATTGTTGTGTATCTTCTGTCTCCGCCGATTTCATCTACCCATAAAGCCTCTCCTGCAATAGCGTTGTAATTTCGTTTCCCGTAGCCGAATTCCGCTTTTTTCTCAAGATTTCTGCCGTAGAGCACATATTTTTTCTGCGCGGAGTCAATTGACTTTGAAACCAGGCTATAAGGTATTTTCACAATCCTGGATTTAAAGTCAACCTTTGCCCCGCTATCGGCAAATTTTTTCAGCATATCTTCGTGCGGGACATGTATCCCGACTTTTTCCAGGATGGTGAGAGAGGCATTGTTTATTTTTTTCAACTGCTCGTCAGTCAATACTTTTGCAATCATAGCAAACCTCCCATTATGCGCTGTTTAAAACTTTGTTCTAAGTGCTTTAATTCAACCCGGACCGTCACTCTTTACCGTCTGCCGTCTATTGTTGCTCAAGTCTGTCTACCGCAATGATATGCTCGGTAAGCTTGCTTCTCATCTCATCGAGCTTCGCTCCGCTGAAACTATTGAGAGTATCGCGATCCACCGTATCCGCCTCTCTCACATTCCCGCTGTTTTTGCCGAAACTGATTGACTTAATACTGTCAAGATAACTTTGGGCAGAGACTGCTGCCGGCGCAGATTTATCTTTGAGCTTCTCCAATTTCTTCGAAAGAGTATAAATATACCTGAAATCATTGACACCTTCAGAACTTCTCAGCCATCTTATCGTGGAGATGTAAGGCCCGTCCTTTGCCAGTACAACCGCGTAATTTACCGGAAATTTAGCCATTGTGGTAAGTCGCTCTACGCTGAAATACCAGAACTGGACATGCCCCTTCGCGTTTAACTGGTATACATGCAGACCGAATTGATACCTGCCATAACCGCCGTTATAAAGATATACCATATTACCGTTCTTCAGTGTCTCTTTGATAAGCTTTTCAGAGAGCAAGATCCCGTGGGTCATAATAAGCGGGATCTTTGAGCCCTGCTCCCAATAAAGCGCTCTTTTTGTAGTATCATCAAACCTCGGGCCGCCGTCATCTCTCTCGTATGAAGGAAGCGCCGGCAATCCAGCCGCTGCATGGAGAGGATAGAGGTTCTCCAAGTCCCAATATGTCCTGGCCAGTGGTCTGGGATTATCAGTATCCTGCTCTCTTGGCTCATCAATCATTATCTGTATCTCAGGCCAGCCGCCTTTCGTCATTCTTTCCTTTATCTGCACCAGCATATCTTTATAAGCTTTGTTAAAGCGCTCATCGTAGTATTTGCAGCCCATTGCGTCAACTATTTCGTTTGGAAGACCGGTCATTTCTATGATCCATCTCTTATGTCCGTATTTTTTAAGAAGGAGTGCATTCTTCTCAATATTAGTGAAATCTATCTCAACTCCGCTCGCGGTGAACTTGAGGGCTGCTCTAAAATATCCGTGCATGACATTCATGCCGCGCTCTTTCAGTTCCATAAGGATCTTCTCTAATTTTTGCAGGTCGGGTGACGAGAAATCATAATAATTGAACGCGCCAAAATAGTATTCGTCGGAAAGGGGTTCAAACTTAAAGGGCTGCACTTCAAGCACAAAACTCATTTCAGAGTTTTTCTTCCCTCCGGAAACGGAGATACTGCCCTTGTATTGCCCCGCAGATGCGTCTTCAGGAACAGAAACACTTATATAAAATAGGCGCGGAATTTCTTTTAAGCAGACGGCTTCATTTGTGTTCGCGGCGTACTTTCCTTTGCAAAACCAGGAAATGCCTTCGGGCTCATAATCGTATTTAACGGCATTTACCGTAATATTCTTTGCAGGAATGCTCTTCCCGCCGGGGCCCTCAAGATTGCCTGCGCTAACAAGCACATTCCCTATATCTTCCATCGGATAGACGCCGAGCGCAACTATCCTTCTCTCTCCGGGCGTTGCGGAAGAGCTTAGAACACTCTTAAACGAGTTCTTTGCAGGGACATAATTAGGATAAATGTCTTCCGTGCAGGGAACTTCAAAAAGCCCGTAACTTCTCGCAGCATCCTCACCCGAGGGAGTGAACTTTTCTTTGTACTCCTTAAAACTTTCGTATATTTTTCCGGTCTTTTTCATTAACCTTAAGGTGTTTACACTTCCTTTTGGCATATCAGCGCCGAAAATAGTCATAGCTTTCTTCTCAAGATCTTCCTCTGCAAAAAGAACAACAGCAAAAAGCGAGACAAACAAAAAGCACAGTTTTTTAGACATAGAACCTCCAAAATCCGGATTATTGGGTGTTGATATCATATATTCTTAAACCTTGGAAGATATTGAGCCTGAGCACTTAAGAGTTCTTTTGACATTCTCGCCGCCTGGTCCAATGATGACACGGCTCCGTCAAGCACCAGGGCCTGTATGAACTTCTCACGGCTGCCTTCAAGCGCGGCTTCTACTACTGTTTCTACCCACTGGAATCTCGTAGCGAGCGTGCCGGCTATAGCGGCCGAAACCGCACCCTGATGCACCGGTTTAATGCCGTACGCGTCCGCAATCGCGGGGGATTCGACTATGGAGTCTTTCGGAAAGTTGGTTATCTGTCCTTCATTAGGAAGATTCACAGAGTAGCTCTTGCCTTTATTCAGCCTTATGCTCTCTATTATATCAATGACCTGCTCGTGTTCGCCGCTGATGCTCTCAAAGAACTCAGCGGAAAGCGGTTTCCTGCTGAGAGCAAGCTTCCCGTGTTCGGCGTAGATATCATTCCCGTATTTTATCACATGTTCGAAGCTGTAGGAATCAACCCCGAGT
Source organism: Candidatus Firestoneibacteriota bacterium (assembly GCA_037141215.1). Taxonomy (GTDB): domain Bacteria; phylum Oederibacteriota; class D2-FULL-39-29; order D2-FULL-39-29; family CAIOVX01; genus JBAXDA01. The sequence goes on from JBAXDA010000040.1 coordinate 5,897, forward strand.
GTCCTGCCGAAATAAGAATTTTTGGAGGCAAACATTCTTCCGAAGAATTCGCAGGCGTGCCTGTCTCCCGGCACAGGGTAGGCGTTAAAGGCCTTAAAAAGCTGCCAGCAGAAAAGGTTTTTATGGTGAGGGGTGGCTATGCCCCGCTTCTCTGTGCCGGCCTCCCAGAATTGTTTCCCGAGATCCTTCTTCATCTCAGCATTATTGAGAGCATCCTCTGCAAGTACACGCATTTTGGGGAAGGCGTCAATCTCGCCGATCTTAACATTGGTAAACCAGGTCAGATGGTTCACGCCTATGGCGGTGTATCTTAATTCCGAAGGCGTAACCCCAAGAATATTCGCCAGATTATTCCCTGAATTAAAAACGCCGTGGCAAAGACCGATAATATTTGCCCCTGTTGCTTTCCTGACTCCGCGACAGATTGCGCTCATCGGGTTCCCGTAATTGAAAAAGATGGCTTTTGGAGCGATATCGGTCACATCTCGTGCGATGTCAACCATAGCATCTATCATCCTGAGCGCCCTGGAAGTGCCTCCGGGCATTACTGAATCACCGACGGGCTGGTAGATACCGTACTTCCTTGGGATGTAAACATCTTTCTCCCAGGCTTTCCTGCCGCCGACTCCGATGGTTGTTATGACAACAGTAGCGTTCCTAAGCGCTTTTTTTCTGTCCGTAGTTCCGCTCAAAATTATCGGGGAGCCCTGATGGTGTATCATCTTTTTTGCGAGGCCCTGCGCTATCTTCAAAGCCTTGGGATCTATGTCCACAAGGGCCAGTTCTATCTTTTCGTTCCTCCTGATCAGATCGGCTATAATACCGCGTGTGAAAACCACGCTTCCCGCGCCGATTAAGACTATCTTCTCGTTCATGCCATCCCCTTTAGAGTTCCATATTTGTTTTGCTTGAATTTGTGTTAAGTATACCTTACAATTTAATATTACATCAACAAAGGGTGCTTGGATATAGTATTTTCAGTGTTGTATTATTGCCCGAGGCAAGAATGATCAGAAAGTTAGACTGGGATATCAATCTTATCAATAGGCCTAAGTACGAGCTAACCGGAGAAAATCCCGTTCGCCTGAGCCTAACAGACCACAAGAAAAATGTCGGGTCGCTTTTTGATATGCACTATCCGCTTGAACTGGGAATCCTTCTTTACGGCAGGATGAAAAGGCATTATCAGGGCTGTGATCTGACGCTAAAGGCCGGTGATAGCTGGACCTGCGGAATGTGGGAACCGCACGGCTTTAAGGTTCTGGAGGTTCCAAGCAGGACCCTTGTCCTTGTAATCAATCCCCAGCTGCTTATCGGCCTAAGATTTGACGAGCTGCCCGGCTTTAATCCGATGTCTTTCTTTACCGCGCCTCCAAAGGAACGACCCAAACTTACAAAACAGAAACGCCTTGAAATAGCAGAAGTGGCTGCCCGGCTGGATAAGCTGTTTAAGGATACTTCTAAAGAACGCGCCGCTAGGCTGCGAATATGTCTTTATGAAATCTTACTTATAATGTCGTCCGGTTGGACTCCCGCTAAGGCGGAGAAAGCCGCTGAACCCGGCTCTTTCTCTATAGTAAACAAGGCGGTTCAGATGGTTTTTAATTCCAAGACCCTTGTAACAGAACAGAGAGCGGCAAGGGAATGCGGACTGGGCCGCAACAGGTTCAATCTGCTTTTTGAAAAAACTATGGGGTTGAGCTTTTCCAAGTTTGCAATTAAATTCAGATTGAGCAAGGTGGCAGGCTCTCTGCTTCATTCAGACGAACCTTTAAAGGCGATTGCGGCAAGCTGGGGTTTTGTTGATACCAGCCATCTTCACCGCCTTTTCTTGCAATATTACGAATGTTCACCTATGGACTACAGGAAACGCTACACCAAAAAACATTGAAGCAAGTATAAATAAAAAACAGCAACTATATAGACACAGTTGAAAATGGTAATATTAACTTATGGAATGTAAAATCAGTCTTAGCCTGGAGCTTAGTCTTGGACTACGAGGCGGCATTTAAAAAAATAAAAGCAGAACTGCTTGCTTCCGCAGGGGGGGAGAGTCACTGGACGGGAGAGCTTTCAGCGTCTGCGCTTTCCACTGCTACTGCTGTCAGCGCGTTTTCACTGGCGGGCGGCCCTTTAGACAAAGAACTTATTGATAAAGGGTTGAAGTGGCTGGAGTCAAACCAAAATTACGAGGGAGGCTGGGGAGATACCATTAAAAGCCCCTGCAACTTGCCTACAACTATGCTTGTTACCGCGGCATTTGAACTTTCCGGAAAAACTGCCGGCTATGAAGCCTGCCTCGGAAAAGCGGAAGAATATTTGATTCGCAAAGCGGGGAAAAGCAGCTCGGAGAGGAGAACAAAATTATACGAAATATATGGGAAAGACAGGACCTTTGTCGTGCCTATCCTTGTAAACCTGGCTCTTGCCGGCAAAGTGGAATGGAAAGAAATCCCGTTCCTTCCTTTTGAACTCGCGGCCCTGCCGGCAGCCTTCTACCGAATGATAAACCTGCCGGTTGTTAGTTATGCTCTGCCCGCGCTGATTTCTATGGGGCAGATTATTTTTGATAAGAGAAACTCAAAAAATATCCTGAGGAAAATAACGGCAAAGATAACATTAAGAAAACTGCAGGCAATTCAGCCGGAAAGCGGCGGATATCTTGAGGCTATACCGCTTACGGCGTTTGTGGTGATGAGCCTGATGCCTCTTTATGGTTTGGGGCAGCCAGTTGTAGTTAACGGCCTGAAATTTCTTAGAAAAGCGGCAAGCGCGGACGGCAGCTGGCCTATTGACAGCAATCTTTCTCAGTGGCTCACTACTCAGTCTGTGCAGGCTCTTTCTGTCCGCGGCGGGGAGACTTTAAACGGTACAAAAGCCTGGCTTTTGAAAAACCAGACTCAGAACAGGCATAAATACACAGACTCTGCTCCGGGCGCCTGGGGCTGGAGCGACCTGTCAGGAAGCGTGCCTGACGCCGATGATACCGCGAGCGCTCTGCTTGCTTTAATGGAACTTGGCGCCAAAGACTGCCGCGAAGCGGTAGATAGCGGGGCAGAGTGGCTTCGCAACCTCCAAAATAGCGACGGCGGTTTCCCCACCTTCTGCAAAGGCCGGCTGGAGCTTCCTTTTGATAAGAGCTCGCCTGATATAACAGCTCATTGCCTGAGGGCGCTGAACGCAATAAAGGGAAAGTGTTCTTTCTGGAGCGGGATAAATCGCCAAGATGGCGATGCGTGATTGATCGGTCAGAAACAGCGGCGCCATGAGG
>JBAXDA010000041.1:0-9014 GCA_037141215.1 Candidatus Firestoneibacteriota bacterium
CTATTCTGCCGGCAAACTTTTTCATCTTTTCTTCAACTTCAATATATTTCTTCTTTGTGTTCATCGGCTCAACGCAATTTATTATACCATATTCACACAGACAATTTAAAATGTGTTTATCAAGTATAGCATAGCCCTTAAACCCGATGTTGCGCAGAAAATGGCTCGCTTCTTTATAACCTATACCTTTTATATTTTTTCCGGCCGCAAAGAAATCCCTGAGCGCCTCCCTGTTGTTCCCGAAGGAGTTAATCAGTTCTTTCATCTTCAAACCGCAGGTTTCCTTGAGATACTCTCTTGTGTGAACAATATACTTCGGTCTGACTCTCCAGAATCTGTAATGTCCTTTGATCCTTCTTGATAGTTCGGCGGGCGAACCCGTCATAAGCGCCGGACGGATCAGTTCAATGCAGGTTAAGCCCATCCTGGCCGAGGCATTCGCCGTAAAGATACAAAAACAGAGTTCCTCAAAAATCCGCCGGTCCGTATCGGAGTATACCAGCTCGAATTCCTTCAACCTGCCGCGAATAACAGTTTTTTCCCTGGAATAATATGCTTTCAATTCTCTCAGCGTCATAACGGTTCTCCTTTTACCGCAAAGGGAGTTGCTCCGGTAATCTTTACTTTCACAAAGCGCGCTCCGGCTTCAAGACCGCCGGTTTTCTCGAGCATCACGGGTTTATTTGACACCGTCCTTGCCGTAACTCCACCTTTGCCGTAAGGAGGGTCATCCAGAAGAACTTCGAGCACTGCGCCCTCTAAAGCCTCGTTCAGCTTCTGCCCAATGGAAGCCTGCAGGGCCATAAGATCTTCAAGCCTTTTTTCCTTCTCCCACTGTTTAACGCTGTCATCAAGCCCGGCAGCAGCCGTGCCTTTTCTCGGAGAATACTTAAAAGTATACGCTGAATCAAAACCTGACTCGCTGACCAACTCCATTGTTTCTTTAAAATCTTCTCCGGTCTCCCCGGGAAATCCTACGATTATATCAGAGGTGATTGAGGCGCCTTTAACCCTGGAGCGTATCTCTTTCAAATTATTCTGATAGCCGGCTCTCGTATAACCGCGGTTCATCAATTTCAGGATTCTGTCAGACCCGGACTGGACCGGAAGATGAAAGAGCGGGCTAATTTTAGAAGAACCCGCAACGGTATCAATAAGTTTTATGGGAATATCTTTTGGATGAGAGGTCATAAAGAATATTCTGAACCTTCCCTCTATTGAAGCAAGTTCCTTTAAAAGGTCTGAAAAATCCCTGTGCCCGGGAATATCCTTTCCGTAGGTATTCACATTCTGCCCGAGCAGGTTAATTTCGCTGTATCCTGCGGCAGCCAGTTCCCTTGCTTCTTTGAGTATGTCTTCAAACGGCCTCGAAAGTTCCCTGCCTCTTACATAAGGCACAATGCAGTAGGAACAGAAAGAATTACAGCCTTTGCTCACGGTTATCCAGGCTTTTGAGGGGCTCACCCTTTTTATCAGGGGGTCTGCCTTCCAGTCAATGCCTTCATCGCCCACGGCAATTGTACCGCGTTTTTTCCTTATAGTTTCCTTAAGATATTTACCAATTTCCCTGATCTTTGAGGGCCCTATGACAAGATCAAGCCCCGGGATGCGGTCTCTCGCTTCTAAACCGTCCTGCTCGGCAACACAACCGCTCATTACCAGAATCAGTTTTTTATCTTTTTTCTTGCGCTTGGCAAGCCGGCCGAGATAACTATAGGCTTTCTGTGCGGCAAGAGCGCGCACGCTGCAGGTATTAAGTATGACTATGTCTGCCTGCTGTTCCGAGACAGCAGGCTTAAAGCCTTCTTTTATAAGCAGTCCGGAAATGAGCTCGGAATCGTATTTATTCATCTGGCAGCCCATAGTATGTAAATAAAAATATCCGGACATAGACACCCTTTGCCTTTGGAACCGAAGGAGACGCCGGCTATTTCAGCCTGCGCAATAACTTTTTAATTTTCTATTCAAGCACCAAGCCGAAAAAAGAAAAGAACGCCTTCTGTATATAAATACAAAAAGGCGTTCTTCGTGTATGCCATAGAAATCCGGTCCTAACGTTTAGAGAACTGGAATCTTTTCCTTGCGCCTGCCTGTCCGTACTTCTTTCTTTCCACCATTCTCGGGTCTCTTTCCATTAATCCGTTTTTGGAAAGCAGAAGCCTGTATTCCGCGTTAACAATTATGAGCGCGCGGGCTATACCGAGCATAAGCGCTTCGGCCTGGGCTGTTTTGCCTCCGCCGTTGCAGCTTGACCAGACGGTCATTTTATCGGCGAGTCCCAGCAATTCAAGCGGTTTCTTAACCTGGAACTGGAGCGATAATCTGGGAAAGTATTTTTTTATATCTTGCCCGTTAACCGTGATGCTCCCGTCGCCTTCCGCGAGGCCTACTTTCGCGATAGCGGTTTTTCTCCTGCCTACCGCTATAAACCTGTTTTTTTTATTCTTAGATTCTGCCAAGGTAATAATCCTCCTAGACTTTCAATTTTTCAAGGGCTTTTCCAACATAGTCATGCGTATCGCCTTTGAAAACTTTTAGTTTTTTAAGCATATACCTGCCCAGCGTGCTCTTGGGAAGCATTCCTTTCACCGCAAGCTTTAATACCTCGTCCGACTTCTTCTGCATCATAATTCTGTAAGGCGTGTATTTTGAACCTTCGGGATAGCCGGTATGCTTGTAATCTATCTTCTGGTCAAGTTTCTTGCCTGTAAGAACAAGTTTGTCGGAATTGATAACCACCACCATATCTCCCGTATCGCAGGTCGGAGTATAGGTAGGTTTATGCTTTCCCATAAGCACCATCGCTATCTTTGACGAGGCCCTTCCAAGGACTATGTCCTTTACGTCAGCAATGTACCATTGTCTGACGAACTCTCTAGGTTTCACGAACTTCGTTTTCACAAATCCTCCTTGTAATAACCTTCTCTCCTTTATGCGGGAACCGTATCGCCGGCTTCACAACCTGTCCGGGGGTCATTCTGCCTGAATAACGTCCTGCTTAAGGAACTATTTAACAGGGTAAAAACTGACCGCCAGTATCATCAGTTTACACCCTTGTCCACTTTTTAGCTTTATTGCTCTTTAGAATTGCTTCTACTATTTTCATCTCGCAATGTCCGTCTTCAAAAGTCGCGAATTCTTTCCTGTCGGTCAACGGGTTCTTTCCTTCAAGTATGAACCTGTAAAAGTTGCTAAAAAAATTCTTGGGGCCGTCAGGGTAGCCTTCGGGATGCCCTCCGGGATAATGCGCGTAGGGTTTTGCTTCCGGAAGCAGGAGCGATGGATCTTTCACAAGGCTCTCGTTCGCTTTGTCCCTTGACCCGAGCCACATTTCTTCCGGCTTTTCCTGATCCCAAACAATGGAGGTTCTCTCCCCGTCTATTTCAAAATACAGCCTGTTCTTGCGCCCCGGGCTTACCTGCGACACCGTGAAGACACCTTTGGCGCCGTTATCGAATTTTACCAGGACCGAGCCGTAATCTTCAGTCGTGATCTTTACTTTTTCATAATCCGAAGGCTTCAGGCTTTTACCCGCAAAAGTCTCAAGCGTTTTCTTCGGTTTCTTTCTCACCGGAATCACAGTCTGAAGATCCGCCATTACTTCCACTATCTTGAGGCCGGTGACATGCTGTATCAGGTCGCACCAGTGCGAGCCTATATCCGCTACCGCTCTGGATTCTCCGCCGACCGAAGGCTCAAGCCGCCAATTATAATCCGTATCATGAAGCAGCCAGTCCTGGAGGTACGAGCCGTGCGCCAGGCGTACTCTGCCGATATGTCCGCGGTTTATCATCGCCCGCGCGTGCTGAATGAGCGGGTAAAACCGGTAATTAAAGTTGATACCGTTAAGTAACCTCGTCTTTTTCGCCAGCGCAACAAGTTCTGATGATTCTTTGGAATTCATAGCCAGCGGTTTTTCCGAAACAATATGTTTACCCGCAAGCATTATATCTTTGTTTATCTTAAAGTGCGCGAAGTTTGGAGTGCAATTGTGGACAGCTTTTATCTCGGGATCAAGCAGCAGCTTCCTGTAGTCACCATAGGCTTTGGGGATATTAAGCTGTTCTGCCTTTTCTTCCGCAAGCTTCAAACTGCTCTCTGCGATTGCCGAGACTTCCACAAAGCCGAGCCTTCTCAACGCTTCAATGTGCGCCGGCCCTATAAACCCGCCGCCAATAATTCCGACTTTTATCTTTCGCAAAATAAAACCTCGGTTGTAGACTTTAAGATTTTGAGTCCCGGAGTTTGTCGTCAGTCTTTCTTTACACAAATTCAACAAAAACTTCGTTTGACAAAAACAGGCCTTTATCCGTTAAACGAACGAAGCCTCCGGTTACTTCCAGCAAACCCAGCCCGGTCAGCTTGGCTACCTGTTCTTTATACATAAATAAAAAATCCTTACCGAATTGTTCCTTCCATCCGGCAAGGTTTATGCCTTTCAAAAGCCGTAAACCTAAAAAACAGGATTCTTTCAGGATTATCTCTTCCGTTAAAAAATCCTCATATAATATAGCAAAACCGGAGTGTTTTATCAACTTAATATATTCGGCGGGCTTTATTTCATTCTGGAGTCTTTTTCCCCCGTATTTCGCGCAAGCCCCGGCTCCAAACCCAAGATAATCCTTATTATTCCAATATAATTGATTATGCACCGATTCTCTGCCTTTTAAGGCAAAATTTGAGAGCTCATAGTGTTTATAGACGGAGGAAAACCCTTTTTTTAGAAAATAGTACATATCGGAAGCCTCTCCGTCCTCAACTTCCGCAAAATCCCCTTTTTTATGTCTTTCGTAAAGGAGAGTGCCATCTTCAATGGAAAGACAGTAGGCTGAAATGTGTTCCGGCGCAAGTTCCTTTACGATTTCAATCGTTTTTTGCAGTTCTTTTATAGTCTGGCCCGGCAGGGCATAAATAAGATCAATATTTATGTTTCTAAAACCCGCCCTCCGTGCGGCTTTGAAACAGTCCAGAAACTCTTTGAAATTATGCAATCTGCCGAGAAATTTTAATTGCTCGTCAGATACGGACTGCATCCCGAGGCTTAACCTGTTAAAGCCGCCCTCTTTGAGGGATTTTAGTTCTTTATAACCTGCCGTACCCGGGTTTGCTTCCACGGTAATCTCAGCGTTATTTTGGATTTTGTATTTCTTTTTGACGGCATCAAGCACAGCAATCAATGTTTCAGGTTTCATTGCTGTCGGAGTGCCGCCGCCGAAATAAACAGAGGGGACAACTCCGGTCTCCGCCTTATTTGCTTCTATCTCCAGGAGCAGCGCTGAAGCATAACCGTCAAGCAAGCCTGTATCTCCTGAGCAAGGATAGGAATTAAAACTGCAGTAGGAACATTTTCTGAGGCAGAAGGGAATATGAATATAAACACCGGTTTCTTTTACCATAAGAATCTTATACGCTCCGGCGGCCAGTAGATAAATATAGCGCGGCCCACTATGTTTTTTTCCGGAACTACTCCCCAAAAACGGCTGTCGTTGCTCTCGTCACGGTTATCACCCAGCATAAAATAGGAGCCGGCGGGCACGGTAAACGGACCAAAATTATCACGGCTGTCTATGCCGCCAATCGCAGGGAGTATCTCTTTTTGGGAATGTCCCGCGTAAGTCTCTTTAAGTTCTTTGTTGTTAAGAATGACCGCCTTGTCTTTTATCTGAATAATACCGCCCGGAAGAGCAATGCATCTTTTTATATAATCACGCCCGCTTCCGCCAGGAAACTTAAAAACAATAATCTCCCCTTGCCGCGGGTTTAACAGCGGTAATATTCTTAGCTCAGTAAAGGGAATTCTTAAGCCATAGATGAATTTTACCACAAGCAGGCGGTCATTCACTTTCAGCGTGGGATACATCGAAGCGGAGGGTATCTTGAAACCCTGCAGCAGGAAGACCACTATAATAATAGCAACTGCAAGGGCCTCAATTATTATCCTGCCGTAGCCGGCAAGATTTGAAATAGTTTTTTTCGCCGTCCTCTTAACTACGCTGCGTTTTTGGTTCCTGAGGGGTTTATTTTTAGCCTTGGGCCGCTTAGTCATTAATATTCAGGATGGCAAGGAAGGCTTCCTGGGGAAGGTCAACTTTTCCAACTTTTCTCATTCTCTTTTTGCCTTCTTTCTGTTTCTCCAGGAGTTTTCTCTTTCTGGTAATATCACCGCCATAACACTTTGCGATAACATTTTTTCTCAAGGCGGCTATGCTCTCCCTCGCTATGACTTTATTTCCTATGGAGGCTTGTATTGCAACTTCAAACATCTGTCTTGGTATAATCTCCCTGAGCTTTGAAGCCAGTTCCCTTCCTTTATAGTAGGCTTTGTCCCTGTGGACTACAAAGGAAAGAGCGTCAACCGGCTCTCCGGCAACGAGGATATCCATCTTCACAAGATCTGAAGCCCTGAAATCAAGATATTCATAATCAAAAGACGCATAGCCTTTCGAAAGACTTTTTAGCCGGTCATAGAAATCAAAAACAACTTCACTGAGCGGCATTTCGTAGGTGATTAAAACCCTGTTTGCCGTAATGTACTGGGTGTTTTTATAGAGCCCGCGTTTATTCTGGCAGAGATCCATAATCGGTCCGATAAAATCCGGCGGCATTATCATAGAAGCTTTTATGAAAGGCTCCAAAATGCTGGACAGCTCTCCTCCGGGCGGAAGTTTCGAAGGGTTATCTATTTCTTCTTCCACTCCTGTGTGCCTTATAATCCTAAAACGCACATTCGGGGAAGTGGCAATCATACTGATGTTATACTCCCGCTCCAGGCGTTCCTGTATTATCTCCATGTGCAGCATCCCCAAAAATCCGCAGCGGAAACCAAATCCGAGAGCGGTTGAAGATTCCGGCTCGAAGATAAGGGAAGCATCATTAAGTTTCAGCTTGTCAAGCGCATCTTTAAGAAGCACATATTCATTCGGGATTACAGGATAGAAGCCGCAGAAAACCATAGGTTTTACTTCTTTATAGCCCGGCAAGGGTTCTGTCGCAGGATTATTCGTTTCCGTAACTGTATCGCCTATTTTTATATCGGATACATTTTTAATATTAGCGACAAGATAGCCGACTTCCCCCGCTGAGAGCAATTCACAGGCCTGCATATCCGGCCTGAAAACACCGATATCAAGAACCTCAAACTCTCTCTCTGTCCTCATCATCCTTATTTTTGTGCCTTTTTTTATAGAGCCCTCAACCACTCTAAAGAAAACAATAATCCCCCTGTACACATCATACATAGAATCAAAGATAAGCGCCTTAAGCGGTGAGCCGGATTTGTCAACAGGGGGCGGGATTAAGCGGACGACGGACTCCAGGATCTCCTGCGTGCCGATTCCTTCTTTTGCGCTCGCAAGTATTGCATCGTCAGGATTGAAACCCAGTTCCTTGAGCTGCGCTTTTGCGAGCTCAGGCTGAGCAGAGGCCAGGTCTATCTTATTTATCACAGGTATTATGGTAAGGTTTGCTTCCATTGCCAGGTGCAGATTGGCAAGCGTCTGAGCTTCCACGCCCTGCGAAGCGTCAACAACAAGCAGCGCGCCTTCGGCTGCATAAAGCGTCTTGGAAACTTCGTAAGTGAAATCAACATGCCCCGGGGTATCTATAAGATTAAAAACATAATCGGCTCCGGACTTTGCCCTGTAGTCCAGGCGTATGGCTTTTGCCTTTATGGTAATACCCCGTTCCCTTTCAAGATCCATCTTGTCCATAAACTGCTCTTTTTTGTTCCTGTCATTTATGGCATGTGTATGCTCAAGGATCCTGTCAGCGAGGGTGGACTTGCCGTGGTCAATATGGGCAATTATGCAGAAATTCCGTATCTTAGAAACATCCATAGGTTAGTAGAATAGCACAAATATTCATTTTGTTCAATTGGAAGCTTACAGACTTTTATTTATCTGCCAAACAAAAAGGGCGGCAATGCCGCCCTTCAATAATATTTATTTTATTTTTCAGCATTAGTCTCTAAACTCTTCCCCGGGTTTGAGCAGAGGATAACCGAACCTCACTATGAGGCTTATCCTGTGAGTGGAGCCAATGTCATCCTTTCCCGGCACGAAAGCGTAGTCCAGCTCATACGCCGCGCCACCAAAACTGGTCCTGAAACCCGCGCCGGCCGAGATTGATTCTAGATCATAGTTTAACTTGTAGCCGCTACGCAGGAAGAAAACCTTGTTTATCCCGTACTCAACTCCGAAATTAGCTTTTAATCCGGCGTCAACAGGAAGTACTCCATCAAGCGCGACTATAACAGAGTGGCCTTCCGCTACGCCAAACTTGTAGCCCGCGCCGGCCTTTACCGTAAGAGGCATCATCGCATTCTCGCCAAAAACAGTGCCTAAATTTGTAACACTCATTCCGACAAGCAGGTTCTTAGCCAAGAGATACATCATTCCTGCGTCAACACCTAAGGCTATTGCTGAAGTGCCGTCAATACTGTCACTGACTGCTTTTAGGGAGGCACCGAGGAAAACCGGCTGCTTTTCAATAAGGAAGTTGTTGGCGTAGCTTACTGTGGCGGAGAAAGCGCTGTAGCTAAAAGTTGTGCCGGCAAGAAGATAGTTGCTGCCTGAGGTGGTCTCAATGGTCTTGTCTATTGAGCCGCTGTTAATATAGGTGCCGCCTATCGCGAAGACTCCTATATCCTTCATAGGGAGAACGAAAGCCGCTGATTCATAGGATATTCCCTGCCAGTAGGCAAGGTGCATAAGACCGACTTCATACCTCTTTACCAGAGCAAGCCCTGCAGGATTCCAATACATGGCATCAACGCTGTCCGTTATGGCTACCTGGGCTTCTCCCATAGCAACCGCTCTGGCGCCCATTCCAATCCTTAAATAATTAACGCCGGTAGTTCCCGGCCCTCCGGCAAAAACCGAAGCCGATAAAACCGCTATTAGCGTAAAGAGAATAATCTTTTGCATTATCAAGCACCCTTTAACGGAGTTGCCACAATCCAAGGATTATTCTATTAGTTATATTATAACAGAAACGCTCTTAAAGTCAAGCAAACC
>JBAXDA010000042.1:0-9012 GCA_037141215.1 Candidatus Firestoneibacteriota bacterium
GGTTTTACCTCTTCTTCCTTAGTCACCCTGAGGCCGACAGCGCCGTAGGCTTCCGCCAGTTTGACAAAATCAGGCTGAGCGGATATTTCCACGGAAGCGTATCTCTTGTCCCAGAAAAGCTCCTGCCACTGGCGCACCATGCCCAGATAACGGTTATTAAGAATAATAATTTTTACAGGCAGTTTGTGCTCCACGGCAATAGCCATTTCCTGCAAGTTCATCTGGAACGACCCGTCTCCGGAAATATCGAATACCGCTTTGCCGGGATTCCCGAACTGGGCTCCAATCGCAGCAGGAAAACCGTAGCCCATAGTGCCAAGTCCGCCCGAAGAAAGCAGGGTTCTCGGAGAAAGAAATTTAAAGAACTGGGCCGTCCACATCTGGTGCTGGCCGACCTCAGTACTGATGATGGCGTCGCCTTTTGTAAGCTCGCTGATCTGTTCAATAACAAACTGAGGCTTAAGTTTTCCTTTTCTGCCGTAGGTTACAGGATAGGCTTTCATCCACGCGTTCACCTGCTTCCACCACTCGGTATTTTTCTTAGGCTCAACCGCCTTGATAAACTCGGCAAGTATCTGTTTTGCGTCACCCACTATAGGGATATCCGCCGCCACAGTCTTGCTTATGGAGGAAGGATCAACATCAATATGGATTATCTCCGCTTTTTGCGCGAAATGGGAAAGCTTTCCGGTAACGCGGTCGTCAAACCTGGCGCCCACACAGATAATGAGATCGGCTTCATTCATAGCCAGATTCGCCGCCTTGCTGCCGTGCATACCAAACATGCCCATAAACTGCCTGTGATTCGCGGGGAACGCGCCAAGGCCAAGCAAGGTCAACCCCACCGGAAGATCTGTTTTTTCCGCGAAGGCTTTCAATTCCTTGGCGGCGCCGGAAGAAATAATTCCGCCGCCCGCGTAAAGCACCGGCTTCGCGGCTTTCTTTAAAGCCTCGGCCGCTTTTTTGATTTGGTTTGGATTGCCTTTGGCCGTAGGCTGGTAACTCCTGAGCTCAACCGTCTCCGGCCAGACAAAGTCTATCATGCCCTTGGCAACATCCACGGGGATATCTACCAGCACAGGCCCCTGTCTTCCGGTTCTCGCGATAAAAAACGCTTCACGGATGGTCATTGCCAGTTCCTTAATATCTTTGACCAGATAATTATGTTTGGTCACAGGCCTGGTAATTCCCGTAATATCGGCTTCCTGGAACGCGTCATTGCCAATAAGGTTTGTTGCCACCTGCCCGGTAATAGCGACCATCGGAATGGAATCCATATAAGCTGTTGCAATACCTGTAACAAGATTAGTAGCCCCCGGGCCGCTGGTCGCAAAACAGACCCCGACTTTTCCTGTTGACCTGGCATAGCCGTCGGCCATATGCGCCGCGCCCTGCTCGTGCCTGGTAAGCACGGTTTTTATTTTCTTGCTGTCATAGAGAGCGTCAAGAGGGGTATTGCCTGTCCGCCAGGAATACCGAAGACTATCTCGACGCCTTCTCTTTCAAGGCATTCAATAAGTATCTGCGCGCCTTTCAGTTTCATAATAGTATCTCCTTTGAAATTCTTATTATTTGTCCCTTAAGAAAACCGCGCCCATATTAGACGCCGAGACCATCTTTGCGTATCTGGAAAGATAACCGCTTGTTACTTTTGGAGCCGGTTTTTTCCAGGCCTTCTTTCTTCCTGCTATTTCTTTCGGAGAAAGCTTTACCTGCAGTTTCCTGTTTGGAATGTCAATCTCAATGATATCGCCGTTCTTCAGGAGAGCGATGACTCCTCCATCCGCGGCTTCCGGGCAGATGTGGCCGATGGAAGCGCCCCTGGTCCCGCCCGAGAACCTGCCGTCAGTTATTAACGCCACATCTTTAATGGCCATACCCGCAACCGCCGCCGTGAGAGAAAGCATTTCCTGCATTCCGGGACCGCCCTTCGGGCCTTCATAACGCACCACCACAATATCCCCGGCCTTTATCTTTCCGCCGAGTATTCCTTTTGTCGCCTCGCCTTCAGAGTTGAAAACTTTTGCCGGGCCGGTATGCTTCATCATCTCAGGGGCAACCGCAGCCTGTTTCACAACGGAACCTCCGGTCGCAAGGTTTCCGTAAAGCACCGCCATACCGCCTTCCTTCCTGTGAGCATTGTCCCAGCTCCTGATTACTTCGGGGTTCTTAACATAAGCATTTTTAATATTCTCTCCCAGTTTTTTTCCCGTAACGGTAAGGCAGTCAACATTCAGCCTGTTGTTATCCGCAAGTACTTTCAGAAGCGCGGGGATGCCTCCGGCGAAATACAGATCTTCCATGAAATTCTTTCCCGCCGGAGAGAGAGAACAAAGATATCTTGTCTTTTTGCTGATGTCGTCAAAAAGCTTCAGGTCTATCTTCACCCCGGCCTCATACGCGACAGCCGGAAGATGGAGCGCCGTGTTTGTCGAACCTCCAAAAGCCATATCTATGGTGATCGCATTAAGAAAAGACTTGTAGGTCAAAATATCTCTCGGCTTGATATTTTTCCTGACAAGTTCAAGTATCTGCATGCCTGCCTGTTTCGCAAGGCGGACTCTCTCGCCATAAACAGCGGGAACAGTGCCGTTGCCCGGCAGCCCCATTCCTATGGCTTCCGTAATACAATTCATGGAATTTGCCGTAAACATTCCGGCGCAGCAGCCGGCTCCCGGACAGGCAGTTTCTTCCATTTCGTCAAGTTCTGCCAGGGTCATTTTTCCGGCCTTCACCTTACCTACCCCTTCGAACATGCCGATAAGATCGGTCTTCTTACCGCAATCCTGCCCGGCAAGCATAGGCCCGCCGCTTATAAATATGGAAGGAACATTTATCCTTGCCGAAGCCATAAGCATCCCGGGAACAATTTTATCGCAGTTGGGCACAAAAACAATACCGTCAAAAGGATGGCCCATGCACTGGCATTCTATCGCGTCCGCAATCACTTCTCTGCTCGGGAGCGAGTATTTCATGCCGTCGTGGTTCATCGCAATACCGTCGCAGATGCCGATAACGCCGAACTCAAACGGAGTTCCGCCTGCCATCAGGATGCCTTCGCGTACGGCTTTTACTATTTTGTTAAGTTCAATATGTCCCGGGATTATATCGTTCGCCGAATTCGCAATACCTATCATCGGACGCCTTAGCTGTTCGTTAGTATAGCCCATACCCTTAAAAAGCGACCTGTGCGGCGCTTTTTCAACACCTTTTTTCATTGCATCACTGCGCATTGTAGTTCCTCCCCGGAAAATGATTACACAGATTCTGAGCCTCTATCTTCGTATCTGTATAATTTGTTATTTTATCAAAATAAACAATACAATACAAACGGTTTTGAAGATTCTGACGGTGCTTTTAGTATGTAAATAAAGGGTTTTGCAGGCGGTTAGCCCGCTACAAGGACTACTGCCGAAAGGGTTAGCACAAATATAGCGGATTCTGCGGGAGACGCAGACAGTAAGAACTCCAGGCTATACTTCGTCATTATTGATTTCATCGCAACCATACTATCAAAACTCCCTGAACCTGTCAATTCAATTATAGCCGGCCAGAAACATCAGTTTTTGACTTGTAAAATGAAGGGTTTTACTTTAGGATTGTATATACTTTTGCAAAGAAACCAATAGAAATTGAAAAGGAGGTCTCAATGAAGCGTGTATTGCTGTTTGCAGGACTATTCTTGTTCGGTCTTTCTTTTTCAGTCTGTGCAAATGCGGAACTCGAAAAAAAGTGCTGGAAGGTTTTCGAAATGGACCATAAGGATGTAAAAGACACTATCTCCTCTATCAGGATACAAAAACGCGTTGGAAAAATATATGAAGTTTATTTTGAAGAAAAAAACACCTTCACTCCTTCTCTCGAAGACCAGGCGCGCGGATTCAGCCTATTCAAAAAATCCTCAGGAGAAGATCTCTTCCCTAACAGCCTTCCCGGGAAAGACGACCTGGTAAAAGAATATAAAGCCTCCGGCGTCAGGGGAGAATTCGAGCCGATAGTTATCTGTGTTCTTCCCATTAAAGATCTCAACGGAGTGAACATCTCGGTCTCGGATCTGACTAAAGAGAACGGCAAAACAATAGTAAGCGCAAATATAGCGGTTAAACATGTGAAGTATGAATACATGATCGTACAAAACTCCTGGATGGTCAAAGGAAGGTATATGGTCAAAGGGGCGGTTGATACTCCCGCCGGAGTTACAAGGGCTTTCTGGCTCACGGTAAAAGTGCCGGTCGACGCGGAGCCCGGAGTTTATAAGGGCAAGGCAAACATAATGGCGGGCGGGTTGCGGATTGAAGCGCCTGTTTCTTTTGAAGTCCTGCCTTTTGACTGGGCTGAATTCTCTCCCCTGCACACCTATTGGATGTGGGACTACAACGGCTATCTTGAAAATACGCAGCTTGAAAAAAGGCTGGAGAACCTCCGTGACCACGGCATGAACTGTTTCGATTCCGGCATACCGGCAACCTGGAAAATAGAAGGCGGAGAAATGAAAATAGATTTCTCCACTGCTGACAGGGTGGCGCCGCTCCTGAAAAAATACGGTTTTAAAAAATGGATGTTTGACAATATGATCTATGGACAAATAGCAAAAGCATCGGGAACCCGCATCTGGAGCGAAGAGCACAAAAAACTCTATAAGAGCATGCTTCTCCAGTTTAAAGCGAAAGCCGAGAAGGATAACTGGCCGGAACTTATCTGGACGGTGGACGAACCGAGAGAAAGCGAAGATGACGGAAGCCGCGGCATCAGGACCTACGCCGATATGATGGAATACGCAAAACTGCTTGCGGAGATAGGCGTTCATTCCAATATTTCCTGGGCTAATCAGGCACACAGTGGAGCGGATTATACTGATGTTGTTCCCTTTGCTTACTACAACACCACTCACGCTCCGGTCGTTTCCTGCGAGAAGATAATAATCGCTGCGAACGCAAAGAAGAAGCCCCTCCTGCTTTACAATTGCGGACAGAATAGATACGCTTTCGGCGTTCTGGTAAAACAGAAGAACGCCCTCGGCAATTCTCAATTCTGGTACTGCGCAGCCAAGTACGGAATACCCACTATGACTATGGCAACCTGGTCCTGCGCGGTATATGATAACAATAATGATCCTGTTGATACCTACGACTGGGATCAGATCAGGGAAGGGGTAGATGATTATAAATACATCTGGACGCTGGAACAGGCTCTGGAAAAATGCGCCGATAAGGGCTCTCCCGAAGCGGCGGCGGCACAGCAGGCCCTTGAGGGCATTGCAAGAATGAGCTTTAAAACCGGTTCCGGAGATAATTACGGCGCAGAATTCATGGCCCCGGCGATGGTCTATTATGACGGGTCCTTATTGGATAATATGAGGGCAAATCTCGTGAAATGCATTATAGCTCTGCAGAATAAGTAGGTTTAAGGACATAAGGTCGGAATAAAAAAGGGGCGGCGGGGTAAAACCGGCCGCCTCTTTTTATTTGGCCAGGACAACCGTCAGTTTTATAAAATTAGTTCCGCTATAAATATCGGACTTGAAGACCGCTACTGAAGCGGTCTTTACGGTTTTGGTCTTCATCCCGTAGTTTGGCTCTTCTTTGTCCACCCATTTCTGAGCCATTTCCGTAATATCCCAGTCAAACCAGGCATTCATTTTATTCCCGCCGGCAGGGACTTCAACATAATTGTTAGACGCAATTTCTATATCTTTCCTTCCGGTCCCTCCGGGCTTCTGCCATTCTTTCACTCCGTCATAGGTCGTCCAATTAGCTTTCTCGTTCCAGTTTACAAGCACCCGGTGAAGACCAATGCTATTAGCTCCCTGCAGATGGAACATACAGCGCATACTTAGTTTTGCGGAAATTATTTGAGTTCCCGCCTGAATAGAAGAAAGATCGAACCAAATAAGTCCTTCTGACGCTTCTCCCTGCGCCGGCCCTACCGGATAATGACAGCTGACCCCGGACTTGGTTTCATTCGTGGTCTTGTTATTATCAACCCCTAGTTGAACGATGCGGAGGCCGTTCATGGGAGAGTTAGTGTTTTTCTCGTCAAATCCCTTCGGAAAGACAAGAGTTTCTTTCCAGGCTTCCCGTAGAGAGAAATTTACCTCCGAGGTTTTCCCCGAGAGCACATTAACATAAGAGGATTCCTGCCTGGCAAGTTTCATTTCCTTGGGCGGCAGAGCCTTAACCGTGTAAAGCCCCTTCTTTACCTCATTTATTTCGTACTTGCCGTCTTTATCGGTGACTGTTTGATACATTATCTCTTTCTTTGTGTTTAGCACTGCAACCGTAACGCCTTCAAGCGCCACGGAACTTTTTTTAACCGTGCCGTTTAGAATCCCCGCCGGCTCCTCTGCAAAAAGCGCAGTGCAAATAAGCAGCAGGAACGCGCAGATTTTTATAAGTTTCAGCATGGCTTCCTCCTAATAAATAACCGCAGATAGTTTTCCTGAGACAGGCAAAGATCTAGGCTTTAATGTTTTCTCTCAGCGCTCTTTCAAGTTCTTCGGGTTCTTCGGGTTCGTCGGTGCCGATTCTGTGTATCTTTCCATTCTTAAGTTTTAGCTCCACGGCGTCCAGCCCTGAAACATTATACAGCCAGCCGGAACCGAGAGAGCGGATGCCCCAGCCATACCACCAGCCGTTCTTAACAACAGAGACCGAGGCAATATCCGATAAAGCATACTTAACTCTTATAATTCCATACCCGAACCTGATAAAAACAAATTTATCATCTATGATTACGGTCAACTTATAGAAAAGAGCCAGGCAGGCTGCCATAACTGCCACAGCGATTTTTTGATCGGTCTTTGGCTCTAAAGGCATTACCATAAAGAGGATTAAAATTGCGGAGAAAGTAAATATCATCACCCATCCGGGTTGGGAATGCCTGTATTTTTCCATCTTTAGGTCCCCTAGAAGCTCTATTATCCTTTGCCCGCTATCCAACCG
Source organism: Candidatus Firestoneibacteriota bacterium (assembly GCA_037141215.1). Classification (GTDB taxonomy): domain Bacteria; phylum Oederibacteriota; class D2-FULL-39-29; order D2-FULL-39-29; family CAIOVX01; genus JBAXDA01. The sequence continues at coordinate 6,942 of JBAXDA010000042.1, forward strand.
CTCGAAAACGCAAACTGAAGGTTGTACCCGCCGGAGATCCCGTCAACATCAATTATTTCACCGGCAAAATATAGCCCTTTGACAAGCTTGGACTCCAGCGTCTCGGGGTTTATCTCGGCCGTCGAAACTCCGCCGGAGGTAAGCATTGCATCTTCAAACGACTTTACTCCCTTAACCTCCAGCTTCCAATTCATCATTTTAGCAACAATATCATTAATCCCCTCTCTTGAAAACGACTTAAGAGCTGCTGCAGGGTTGACTTTTATTTCAGGAAGCAGAACCGCTACAATTTTTTTATTGAGGATACCCGAAAATAGGGAGCAGACACTCCTTTCAGGATGCTTCTGCCAGGCCGTAAAGATATACCCGGAAGCATCCGGTTCAAAACCTGGCAGGAAGTTTATATAACTTTCCGTGCCTTTGACCTGCATAAGGCTGCTCGCATCCATCGCAGCCGGGCCCGAAATACCGTACGAAGTAAAGAGGACATCCCCCGGAAATATCTTTTCCCTGCCGTTCTGCCTGACTGTTATTACTGCCTCGTGCTTGACGCCCTGAAACTTACGGAACAAACTCCCGCTAAGCAGTACCGGCACAAGCGCAGGGCGCTGTTCTACTATTTTATGGCCAAATCCCTTTGCCAGGGCAGCGCCTTTTACCGAATTTCCGAGCTTCTGATAGCTTAAACCGCCGCCCGCTATTATTATTTTCCCGGCGTTGTATTCTCCTCTTCCTGTAGTTGTCGTAAAACCCGTGTTTCCTTTCTTAACGGAAACTACTTCTTCGCCGCATTTAAGCTCCACGCCCAGACTGGCACATTCCTCAAGCAGGGCGTCAAGAACTGTCACGGCCTGTTCCGTAACGGGAATTATTCTTCCCAGGCTCTCTTCTTTAAAACGCACGCCCAGCCCGTCAAAAAAGGAAAGCAGGTCTTTGCCTGAAAACTTTTTAAGGATCCTATCCAGGAAAACGGCATCGCCGCGGTAAAAAGAGGAATCAAGACGGGAATTGGAGATGTTGCATCTGCCGCCGCCGGAAGCAAGTATTTTCTTCCCGGGCTTAGGGTTTTTTTCTATTATGACAACGCGCTTGCCCGAGCGCGCCGCGCTGATGCCTGCCATAAAGCCTGCCGGTCCGGCTCCGATGATAACAATATCGTTCATAAGGCTATTTTCTATTATACGGGCTATTTTGTCAAGCGGGAACGAGCAAAGATCCCGCCCGGCTCTTACTTTGTTCTTATCATTACCAGGAGCATTTTCCACCTGGTTACGGAATACAGCGCGTGGGCTTTGCCCGCGGGAAGGATAATACACTCTCCCTTTTTCACAATGTTCGGCTTGCCTGCTATCTCTATTTTGACCGTTCCGTCAAGAATATAGACCATCGCGTCAAAAGGCGCGACATGCTCGCTCAAGCCCTCTCCTTTATCAAAGGAAAAGACCGTGACCGTTCCTGTTTTTTTATTGATAATCTCTTTGCTAACAACATTGCCCTTCTGGTATTTGACCAGCTCTGCCAGATTAAAGGCTCTTCCTTTTATGCTCTCTTTATTATCAGCCATTCTTCCTCCTCAAAACTTTCTCTTATACATCAACAGTACCGAAATCCGGGACTAGCTGGTATGATTTATATCACTAATAAGCGCCTTATCAATCCTGCCGATTGCTCGTCCAAATTATTGCTAATACCGGCCCAAATATTTTCGTCCTTTTTCGAAGCAAGCTCCGGGAGGAAGCCATATTTGAGATATAGCGATATAGCAGGTATCCTGGCAGAAGAAGTTACAAGATATGCTCTTTTATGTCCCAGTTCGAGCAACCTGCTTAAAGCCAGGGTCATTAAGGGTTTTGCAAGGCCCTTGCCCTGCATTTCCGGCGTTATTGCAACCCAGTGAATCCTGCCAAAGGGTTGGCCTTTATAATTCTCATTAAACCACGAGGTGCAGGTTCCGACAAAATTATTTTCCGCGTCACGAATGAAGAACTGACGGGCACCCAGAAGCTCAGGGTCTCTGCCAAATTCTTTGTAAAAGGTCTCAATTGTTATTTTATTGTATTTGTCCGCCGCC
>JBAXDA010000043.1:0-8983 GCA_037141215.1 Candidatus Firestoneibacteriota bacterium
AACAAAGCCGAGATTGAGTACGCGGGAGGAGAGGTTGACGGACAACCGCTTGAACTCGTCGGTAATTTTACCGTAAGAAAATACAAGCCGGACGAGCTGACGGACCTCAAGATTCGAATGCCCAGGGTTGAAGGCAAGAAAGGGGCCAAAGTCTTCATTTCCTCCATGATGCGCAAAGAAGGGACGGCTTATATCAAGGGGTTTAAGGATGAATACCTGGTACTGGACGGAAAAGTGCCTAATTTCGGGCTAAACGGGGAAATCTACCTGTACGACACTGATTTTACCTATCCTCCCGATATGAAGGATATTGGGGGCGATTATCCCTCGGTTCTCAAGTCTATGAATTGGAATATAAGGGTAGTTTTTCAAGAAAATGTGTGGTATTATAACAACTATGTCAAAGTAAAGTTGAAGAAAGACGGTGAAATAACGGTTAAAGGCATGGGTTCCGATCTGACTCTTCGGGGCAAGATAGAGGCGCAGGAAGGGACTTTTGATTACTATTTAAGCAAATTTGACATAAAACAAGGCATTCTAAAGTTCTCTGACCATGAAAAAAGAAGTCCGCTGATCTCGGCAACCGCAGAAATTGTCAAGCAGTATAAGGGCAGGCAGGCGAAGATAACTGCCACGCTTGGCGGAACCCGGGAAGGATCTGAGTTTGGCAGATTCTCTATGGATGAGAAAGACCGCGAGATACTCGTAAAGTTTACGGCGGACGGGCTTTCCCAGCAGGAGATTGCCTCCCTTGTAAGCACTGGCAAGAGCGATATAAAGGACCTCTCAGAGATAGAGAGAGTCCTTTTTGACACCATAACAAGAGTATTGGTTGATACGGTCAACAAACTCGTTGATCTTCCTGTCAAGTTTAATGTAGAAAAGGCGGCTGAATACGCGCAGGATTACCTGGGACCGGTAAGCAATCCGCTCCAGGGCACCAGGATTAGTATTGAAACAGAACTTGAGAGAATAAAATTCATTCTGAGCACTACTTACAGGGGTGATGACCCGCTTGGTTCCCAAATCTGGGTCCAGGAGATAGGCACCAGGATGTCCATAAAGGATGACCTGACTTTTATCACCAAGGTTGACACCAAAGGAGCCTATTCTCTCGGAGTGGAAACAATATACCGGCTGGACGATATGGATCTTTACAAGAAGGAGAAAAAATAGAAATGAAGAGATTAATAATTTTATCGGCCCTGCTCCTGCTTTGCGGAACGGTCCATAGCGGACAGTTAATAAAAAAAATTACCATAAGCGGGCTTAAGTCCGTCAGCGAAGACAAGATAATATCGGTAATGGAATCAAAAAGGGAAGCGGAGTTCCTGCCCGAGAAAGCCGGCAGGGACCTTAAGAATATTTTTTCTCTCGGAGGCATAGCCGACGCTGCAATTTACAAAAATGAAATAGAGGGCGGGATTGAACTTATCGTCAAGATACAGGAAAGACCTCTCATCAAGAACCTTAAATACAGCGGGGCAGACGAGATAAGCGTTTACGACCTTGAAGCCGATACGGAATTCAAAGCCGGTTCTCCGTTCGAGCTTTTCAGATTAAAGAAGAGTATAGAGAAAATTGAGTCCATGTGCCGCGAAAAAGGATATAACAAACCTCAGGTTACCTATGAGGTATCCGACAATAAAGCCGAGAATACGGTTGACATAACTTTCAATGTTAATAAAGGAAAAAAATATACGGTCAGCAAAATAACAATTAACGGCACCAGGGCGTTCACCGTGGACTCTATAAGGGGAAAGATGGAAACAACCCTGCCCGGATTCCTGGTCGGCGGTGTTTACAAAGAAGATATATTTAAGAAGGACCAGGAAAAAATACTGGACTATTACAGGTCTGAGGGTTTTGTCAACGCAAAAATAGCAAAAAGCGATGCGGCGTTTGACGAACAAAAAGAAAAGGTTTCCCTGGAGCTTGCGATAGACGAAGGCGTGCAGTATAAATTCGGGGATATCCGCATAGAAGTTGCCAATCCGAAAGTCTATAGCGCGGAAGATGTTGCCGCCGTGTTTACGGTGCTTAAGGATGTTGTTACGGAGGAGAAGGACAGGACAGAAGATAAGAAAGCCATGGTAAGCCTTTTAAAGGCGAAAGAAGACAAAGTCTTTAATTCCGAGATTTTGAGGAACGATCTTACCAGAGTCCGCCTTCTTTATTCCCAGAAGGGATACATAGGCGCCTCGGTTGAAGAAGACCGGACGGTGGACAGCGAAAAAAAGACTATTTCGGTCTATGTGAGAGTTAAGGAAGGAAAAGTCTTCTTTGTGGACAAAATAGTTATTGACGGCAATTACAAGACAAAAGACTATGTGGTAGAGAGGGAAATAAGGGTAAAGGCCGGAGAGCCTTTTGACGGCGACAAGCTCCGCCTTAGCCTGGAGCGCATATACAATCTCGGCTTCTTTGAGGAAGTTAATTACAACCTGGTGCCTAACGCGGCTGATCCAGACAGGCAGACCCTTGAAATAAAGGTAAAGGAAAGGCCTACCGGGCAGATGAACCTCGGCGCGACCTACAGCTCGGTTGACGGCATCACGGGTTATCTGCAGGTTACCGAGAACAATCTTCTCGGCAACGGGCAGAGAATCTCGGCAACCTGGGAGTTCGGCTCCGTAAAACAGAACTATGAATTTGATTTTCTTGAGCCCTACTTTTTAAACCAGCCGGTCTCGCTCGGTGGTTCTGTTTACAAGATGATAAGAAGTTCCTATGTGGACTACAGCGATGAAAGGATCGGCGGCAATGTAAGATTCGGCCTTTCCGACGGAGATTTTACAAAATGGTGGCTGACCTACCAGTACGAACAGATCAATATATTTAATGTGGCGGCTACCGCTTCTCCTATTATACTCGGCTCTAAAGGGGTAAGCGCAACCAGCAGTCTCTCGGTAAACTGGATTGAAGACACCAGGGATTCAATCTTCTTTAATACAAGGAAAGGGCACAGGTACAGCGCCACCTTCCAGTATGCGGGAGGGCTGCTGCTCGGGGATAATAATTTTACGAAATACATACTTGATACCAGTTGGTATTACAGGTATTTTGCGGAATTTGTCGTCGCGCTCCATATTAACGCGAGCTACGCGGCAGGGTTCGGCAACACTGCTTCTATTCCTTTCTTTGAAAGGTTTTTCTGTGGCGGCACTGATTCCGTCCGCGGCTATGAAGAGAGGGCTCTAAGCCCGAGAGATGTGAACAATGTGGCAATAGGCGGCGCTTTCATGATTTACGGAAACCTGGAGAACAGGTTCCCGATAGCCGGCCCGCTCTTTGGCACCCTCTTCTTTGATTTTGGAAAATCCTATGATTCGCCGCTCTCGCTTCCGGCGACAAGTATTTCAACAAGCGCGGGCTTGGGGATCAGGTTCATAATTACAGGGGCTATGATGATCCGTCTGGATTACGGCTACGGTTTTGACCAGCAGTATTTGACCCCGGGCGGCAAGATACATTTTAATATCGGTAACATATTTTAATAAAATTGATTACGCAGATTAGAGGATAGATTACACTGATAGAGCGTTTTTGTGGGGTTTATCCGTTTTTCCGTGTAATTATTAAATATTGAAAATATTTTATAGGAGGGAATTATGAAGAAATTAATGTTTGTATTTGCGATGTTTGTCGCGACTGCCTGTCTTGGACAGCAGCAGCCGGTTCTGGCAATTCCTGAAGGACAGCCTGCTCCTTTAGCCGGCGGTCCCGTAATGGCCGGAGCCGCTGGGAAGATAGCTGTTATTGATTTAAAAGCCGCGTTTGACGGCTACAGCAAAACAGGCGAGCAGAAAAGCAAACTTGAAAAAGAAGTGGACGCTGAAAAACAGGCGCTGAAAAATCTGCAGGAAGAAGTCAACAAAATGCTGAAGGATTATTACGCGAATAAAAGCCTGATGAACCCGGCAAAGACGCAGGAAGAAGAGAACAAGATAATAACCAAACAGCAGGAGCTCACCAAAAAACTTAAAGAAAGCGAGAATAAGCTTCAGGGAAGGGAGCTGGAATTGACGCAGGGAATTTTGGAAGAGATAATCCGCGCGGTCGGAGCCGTTTATAAAGAAGAAGGCTACGGCTATGTTTTTGACAAAAAATCGCTGCTTTTTGGCGGAGAAGACATTACCGCTAAAGTCAAAGCAAAACTGGAAAAGAAATAAGATGACGCTAAAAGAGATCGCAGACCTCGTCAAAGGCGAGTTAAAAGGCGAAGGACATATACGGATAGACTCGGTAGCGGAACTGGGCGAGGCCGTTGAAGGCCAGATAGCTTTTGTTTCCGAAGAGAAACATCTTGAAGAAGCCGCGGCGTCAAAGGCTTCTGCGTTCATAATAAAGTCAGGGCTTGAGCTTCCCGGCAAGAATACGATTGCGGTTCCTAACGCGCATTTCGTAATAGCCAAAGTAATAGAGCGCCTTTCTCCTAAACCGTCTTATCCTAAGGGTGTTCATCATTCAGCGGTTGTCGGCAGGGGCGCCCGGATAGGGAAGGATGTTTCAATAATGCCGTTTGCCGTGATTGAGGATGGGGCCGAAATAGGAAAGAATACGGTTATCTTTCCTTTCTCTTATGTTGGGAAAGATGTCAAAATCGGGGAAAATTGCCTTATTTACCAGCAGGTAGTGATACGCGAAAGAGTTAAGATAGGCAATAATGTTATAATACACTGCGGCGCGATAATTGGCGCGGACGGTTTTGGGTACACTAAACTGGAAGACGGCACCTATTATAAACTGCCGCATGTGGGCAATGTAATAATTGAAGACGATGTGGATATCGGGGCAAACACCACAATTGACCGGGCTATGCTTTCAAGGACGGTTATAAAGAAAGGCGCGAAAATAGACAACCTGGTGCAGATAGGGCATAATGTTACCATAGGCGAGAACTGTATCATTGCCGCGCAGTCCGGAGTGGCAGGCTCAGCCAAAATGATGAAAGGCTCCATTCTGGCAGGGCAGGTCGGTCTTGCGGACCATGTTACTGTCGGAGAAAATACCGTTGTGCTTGCCCAGTCAGGTGTATCCAAAGACATACCGGATAATAAAGTATACTGGGGTTATCCCGCGGATGAAGTAAAAGCCGCCTGGAAGGCGCTGGCGGAAGTCAGGCGCCTGCCTTCGCTTATTGAAAAAATTAAAAACATTGAAATTTTACTTGAAGAACTGGCAAAAAAGCTGAGCAAGTAAATGCGCCGGCAAACTACCCTTAAGAAAGAAATAAGTTTTTCCGGCCCGGGACTGCATACCGGAAAGGCCGCGAATCTGACAGTGAAACCCGCTTTACCCGGAACAGGAATAGTTTTTTTTGTAAAGGGCAGGAAGATAACGGCCTCTGCCGGAAACACCGCGGCGGGAAGTTTCTCCATAACGCTTAGGTCAGGCGCGGCAAAAGTAATGACCGTGGAACATCTGCTGGCGGCGCTCTTTGCCATGGGAGTTGATAACGCCGCTTGTTATCTTAATGCCTGCGAAGTCCCGGCGCTGGACGGAAGCAGTTATCCTTTTGCGGCTGCGATAAAGAAAGCGGGGCTTAGGAAATTAAGGACAGCCAGAAAAACTTTCAGGCTTAAAGGCAAGATAACCGTTAAAGACAAAGACCGGTCAATAAGCGCTCATCCGGCAAAGGGGCTTAAGATAAGCTGCCGGGTTTCTTATCCGCATCCGCTTATCGGAGAACAGAAAAGGGAATTCACGGTAACGCCGGAGCGGTTCCTTAAGGAAATAGCAAGGGCCCGGACCTTCGGCTGGTCCGAGCAGGTCAAACTGCAAAAGAAGAAGGGGCTTATTAAGGGAGCCGGTGTGCATAATGCTGTTTACTTCAAAGGAAACAGAATCTTAAATAAAGAAGGCCTTAGGTTTAAGGACGAGGTTGTAAGGCATAAAGTACTTGATATTATAGGAGCCCTGGCTCTTCTTCCCGGAAGGCCGGAAGCGCGTATAATCGCGGACAAATCAGGGCATGCTCTTGATCTTGAACTCACAAGGAGGCTTACATGTCAGAACAGCAGAAAGTAACATTAAACATCGTGGATATTATGAACACGATACCTCACAGGTTCCCGTTTCTTCTTGTGGACCGGGTTGAGATTCTCGAGGAAGGGAAAAGGGCAATAGGTTATAAAAATGTGACCATGAACGAGGATTGCTTCAACGGTCATTTCCCGGGGAGCCCGATATTTCCCGGAGTGCTTGCGGTGGAAGCCCAGGCTCAGACTGCGGGCGTGCTAATGCTCCGCCTTCCGGCGTTAAAAGGTAAACTCGTTTACTTCGCGGCCTTAAAGGAAGTCAAATTCAGGAAACCCATTCTCCCCGGCGATGTAATTGTTATGGAGATAAATATTACCCGCTTTGGCGGCAGGATCTGCATGCTTACCGCGGTCTCAAAAGTGAACGGCGAGGTGGTGCTTGAATCCGAGATGACCGCAGCCGTAGTGGATCGGCCTGTTGTTGTTGCAAAATAAATTATCGTCTGCTGCCGGGTTTGCTATTGAACTATTCTTATGGTTTTAGTATATTTGTATCACTTGGGAATTTCTTCCGAGAATTATTGCATAAAGAGGGAAAAAGAAAATGAGCGACAAACTCAGGGCCGGTATCATCGGCGCGACGGGAATGGTCGGGCAGAGATTTATAAAGTGCCTGGAGAACCATCCGTGGTTTGACATAGCTGTCCTGGCTGCAAGCGAAAGGTCCGCAGGAAAGAAGTACGGCGAGCTGATGAAAGAAAGATGGGCAATGAACACGCCTATCCCTGCCGCTGTATCGGCAATGACCGTTAGGAACGCTTCCAATATCGCGGAAGTCGCGAAGGATGTTGATTTTGTTTTCTGCGCCGTTGATATGAAGAAGGACGAGATAAGGGTGCTTGAGGATGCTTACGCGAAAGCGGAGATCCCGCTGGTTTCCAATAACTCGGCGCACAGGTGGACGCCTGATGTGCCTATGTTATTGCCGGAAATAAATGACGCCCATTTAAAAATAATAGAGGTTCAGAAAAGGCGCCTCGGCACAAAAAGAGGTTTTATAGCGGTGAAGCCGAACTGTTCCATACAGAGTTATGTTCCGCTCATCACTCCTCTTATGGCTTTTAAGCCTACAAAGGCCGCCGTCTGCACTTATCAGGCGATTTCGGGAGCGGGAAAGACCTTTAAAGACTGGCCGGAGATGCTCGATAATGTCATTCCATATATAGGCGGCGAGGAAGAGAAGAGCGAGAAAGAACCGCTTAAAGTCTGGGGCAATATTGTTAACGGCGAAATCGTTCCTTCAAAAACACCGGCTATCACCGCGCAGTGCATAAGGGTGCCGGTAACCGACGGGCATCTTGCGGCGGTATTCGTATCTTTTGAAAAGAAACCTTCTAAAGAGCAGATACTGGAGCTCTGGAAAAACTTTAGAGGAAGGCCGCAGGTGCTTGGCCTGCCGAGCGCGCCGAAGCAGTTTATAAAGTATTTTGAAGAAGATAACCGTCCGCAGACAAAGTTAGACCGTGATCTTGAGAACGGTATGGGCATTACTGCAGGACGCCTGCGCGAGGACCATATCTACGATTACAAGTTTATCGGCCTCTCGCATAACACGGTAAGGGGCGCCGCGGGCGGGGCAGTCTTGATTGCGGAGTTGTTGAAGGCAGAAGGATATATAACAAAAAAATAAGTTCATAAGGTTCATAAAAGTTAATAAAGTTAGAACGTAAATAGGGCACGCAAATAGCGTGCCCTTTTTGTTTGATAGAACTTCCGTTCTATATTTGCTATGATTAAATATGAAGCCGGTCAAACAGCAGAACATAAAGCTTGTAATAGAATACGACGGCACTGACTTCTCGGGCTGGCAGAGGCTGCCTGCAAAGCGCACCGTGCAGGGTACCATTGAAAGCGTCCTTACAAATATACTTAATACTCCTACCACACTCACCGGGGCAGGGAGAACAGATGCCGGTGTGCATGCTTACGGGCAGACCGCGAATTTCATGTTAAAAAATGAGTTTGATCTTGTTAAGCTTCGGCGCGCTCTGAATGGCTTGCTTCCTGAAGATATCGCAATACGGGAAATCTCAAAAGTGAAACCCGGTTTCAGCTCCAGGTTTGACGCCAAGATGAAAACTTACACCTATGTCGTGCTCAACTCCTCTATACCTTCGGCTCTGCAAGCGCGCTACTCATATTTTTACCCGAGAGTATTGAAGGTCTCTATGATAAAAAAAGCCGCCAAAGGTCTTTTAGGCCGTCATGATTTTAAGCATTTTTCTTCAGGTGAGGAGAGGGAGAAAACTGTCCGGTCGGTAAAGGCCATAAAGATAACAAAGAAGGGGAATTACATTTCTATGGATTTTACAGGAAGATCCTTCCTGCGCAGGATGGTGAGGATAATGGCCGGACTTCTTGTTGACGCCGGAGCCGGCGCAATAAGACCGGCAGATACAGGGAAAATAGTCCGCGGCAAAATGAAATTTTCCCCTAAGGCCCTTCCTCCACGGGGCTTGTTCTTAAAGGAAATAAAATACTGAAAAGTTGCACTCAATAGGAATATATTCATACGAATTAGTTAATAATACGGAGGACAGAATGAAACAATTGCTTAGGGTAATTCTAATAGTTGTGCTCTTCGGTTGCGGAGCGGCCGGGAATGAAATAAAAAAAGTAAGGATTTACCTGACGGATGTAAAGGTGAAATATCTGGACAAAGAAAGCCCGAGGCTAAAGAGCAAAGTTGTGGAGAACATTTGCTGGAACTACCGGGGAGCCCTGATAAAAACCCTGCAAAAAGAGAACAAGCAGGCCTCGGTTGAATTTGTCGCCTACCTGATGGACCGTTCCGCGACGACTGCTTATACGGGTAAAGCGGAAGCTTTTGTCCTTCCGCTGATAATTGTAAAAGACTCAAAGTATTACGCCTATGCGAGGGTTTCCAGCACAAAAGGCAGTTACTCCAGGGAACTCCAGCCGGTTGCTTTTGAAAAAGCCGG
>JBAXDA010000044.1:0-8976 GCA_037141215.1 Candidatus Firestoneibacteriota bacterium
TTGCCTGTAGGAACTCCTGTTTTGCCCGATCAAATATATAGATATTTTGAATCCCGCCAAGATCTGAGACACACAATATCCGCCCGTCCCGGAGCGGCACGGGAGACCAGGTGTTAAATGTACCGGGAGTCAGGACCTTTTCTGTTCTGTCTTTACTCTCAAAATTAGAAACTTGCACCAGGACGCGTTTTAGATTGCGCTCGGAGACATAAATAAGATCTTTAGCTTCGGAAGGTCCCGAAAAGGAATCCATCAGTACACCAAACGGAGCTTCCACGTTTAACTCACCCGGATCGGAGTCGTCATACGCGTCCTCGGTAATTTTTTTTAGATTTCCGCCTGCAATATCCGAGGAATAAATATCACTCACTCCATTCATGTCCCCTGAAAAGAGCAGCCTGCTGTTAGAGATGAACCGCGGAGAGTAAACTCCGTCCAGCCCGCAATTAAAACTTTTTATAACTCTGCGCTCGGCGAAATAGTAAATGTGCAGCTGGGCTTTTCCTGCAACCCTGGCAGCAAAAGCAAGCAGTTTGCCGTCCGGAGAGACCGCAAGCGCGTTCCCGGAGTTGCTGAGAAAATCGTACTCATGGCCGATGAGTTCCGTTCTAGAATTATTCTTCAGTTCCAACTCGCATAGTCCGCTGTAATTATTCCTGTCTGAAATATAATAGAGCTTTGATCCGTCAGCCGAGAAGACCGGCCGGGTATTGTTTACCTGCATCTCCTGCCGGTCAAAGGTCGCCGGCGCCCCGTAATCAGCCCCCTGCTTCCTGCCTATGGCCTGCGCCCAATACTTCTCTTTAAGCCAGTATTGCCATTTTTTGTTCAACTCCTCCAGCGAAACTCCGAGTATGTTGAAGAACGCCTGCTCCGGAGTTATGGAAACCAGATAGAATTCGCGGAGTACTGCCCCGATTTTTTCTTCGCCGTAAGTCTGCTCCACAAAATCAAAAAATGATTTTGCTTCCTTGTACATTAGGACTACATCGCGCCCGTCTTCGTAATTAAAGCTCCCAAGATACGAAAGCGTATGCGTCCTGCCGTTTATCACGGCATCGCGAAGCAAAAGATTGGCGGAGGCTGCATCATTCTCTCCTGCTTCATGGTCAGCCATGCCTTCCATAAACCAGAGCGGGATTAGAAGCGACCTTGCCAGCTTCATGGACTTTCCGAACCCGCCGAAAAGCACCTCAAACTGCAGGCGGTGCGTGAATTCGTGCTCAATTACATGCTTGTAATAGTTCATTGAAGTGTAGACCGGAAGAACTATCCTGTCTTTTAACGGCTCGGTAAAACCCCCTACCCCTTCGGTTATAAGCTCCGAGGTTATATTGGTCTGTTCAAAATCAATATGGTCTTTATAAATAAAAAGTTTTATTTTCTCAGCGGGAAACACCTTCAGGCTCTTTGTTATTCTGGTGTAGGCTCCCTCCGCTATGAGCGCTGTATCCCTCGCGAGAGGCTCCAGCTCGGTGTTATAGTAAACATAGAAATTGCCTGTTTCAATTATCCGCCATTCAAGACCGCGGTAAATAACCTTGTTTTTTCCAAAAGAAAGAGCTTGCAGTGAGAGAGAACAAGCCAGGACTGCCGTGAAAAGTATGATTTTCTTTTGCACTTATATTATAGCCTCAGAGCGCGCATTTGCTGTCTGCATGCCTGCAGGAACCAGGGCAGCAGCCGCCGCCAGTGGAAGCGCACTTCAGGTTATTTCCCATACTGACGCCAAAGCCTGACATAAGTTTTTCCGGTCCACCGGCGCCGCATCCGGGGCAGATTACTTTGCCGCAGTCGCTCCCGTTAAGGAGTTCCTCAAATTTTTTGCCGCATTTTTTACATTTGAACTCATAGATAGGCATTATTTATTTACCATAGAGGTAGCTGAAACCGCTCTTATGAAATACGCCTCTAAACATTTCTTCAGTTTCTCCGTTATCCCTAAAAACAAAATCAAAGACATTGGGCTTCTTATGCTGTATGACTATCTCCGGCTCGCCCTCTATCTTCGCCAGTTTTGCCGCGTACTTTATTGCGTCATCAAGCGTGCCCACCTCGTCAACAAAACCGTATTCAATGGCCTGATGGCCTGTGAAGATTCTTCCATCCGAGTATCTTTTTATTGCTTCCCTGATCTCCTCTGCCGAAACCTTTGTTTCCTTGGGGTACTTTTTCTCAAGTTTGACATGTTCCGAAAACACCGCGCCCCGCGCCTCTACAATGGCGTCAAGGAACTGAGAATAAACATCGTCTATAACTCCCTGCAGAAGTTTCCTTTCCTCCGTGGTGTACTTTCTCGCCGGGGAACCGGTATCCTTGAATTTGCCGCTCTTAATTACCTCTTCCTTGAGGCCAATCTTGTTCATCAGGTCTTCGTAGATAAGATTATCCATGATAACCCCGATGCTACCCGTAAGAGTGCCGGGGTTCGCAAAGATTCTGTCGCCGTAGCAGCCGATATAATAGCCGCCGGAAGCCGCAACCGTGCCGAAAGAAACCACCACGGGCTTTCCGTAACCGCCGTTTTTAACCTCTCGCTTAAACTTTTTCAAGACCGCACAGATCTCCTGACAGGCAGAAACTCCTCCCCCCGGAGAATCTATGCGCAGAATCAGCGCCTTTATGGAATTATCTTTGCCGTAACTCTCCAGCAGACCAGAGACTTTGTCGGAATTGTAAATCGGCCCCGTTATATTTATCCGCGCTATCTTTTTTGTGGAGTAGACAGACGGCACATTTACCGATACGCCGGAGGAATGTCCCGAGAGTCTTATCAGATTTGCCGCCACAATTACGCAGACAAATACAACAAGGAATATTATTATTGTTTTCTTGCGTGTTTCGATTGCCATCTCAGCCTCCGGCCCTACTGGGGTTTATTGAGGATATCCCCGAATGTGGCTTTACCGTCTCCGGTATTAGTATATTTTTTGAGCTCCTGCCGTTCTTCGGCAACAAGCAGAGCCTTAACGCTCAGGTTAATTTTTCTATTCTCTATATCAAGCTTAATTACTTTTGCTTTCTTTTCCTCGTCGACTTTGACAACGCTCTCCGCGTTATCAACCGGTTCCACGGAGAGTTCGGAAACATGTATGAAACCGTCGAGTCCGGGTTCAAGCTCTAAAAACACCCCGAAATTTGCGGTCCTTACCACTTTGGCCGAGACAACAGCGCCTTCTTTGTATTTGGCGGGTATCTCGGAGATCCAGGGATCCTGCGTGAGCTGTTTTGCTCCGACCTGCACCTTCCTGTTTGCCTTATCAAGTTCCAGAACAACAGTTTCTACTCTCTCCCCTTTTCTATATATGCCCTTTAGAGTCGGGAAGCGTTTTGTCCAGGAAAGGTCTTTCTTATGAAGCACGGCCTCTATCCCGCCTTCAAGTTCAAGGAATATGGAGGAAGCGGAATAACCCGAGACCACGCCGGAGACCCTGGCGCCTGCGGGAAATTTCTCTTCCGCTCCGGCAAAAGGATCATTTTCAAGCTGCTTCAAACCAAACAGAATCTTTCTGTTGTTCTTGTCTATATTTAGCACTTTCACCTGGATCGTGTCTCCGACGGCTACTAACTCCGACGGATTCTTTGCTTTCCTGGTCCAGGAAAGATCCGACACATGAAGAAGCCCTTCAATTCCCTCTTCAAGTTTAATGAAAGCTCCGTAATCCACAATATTTACCACACGCCCGCGGATCGTTGAGCCGATACTATATCTCAGCTCTATTTTGCCCCAGGGGTCTTCCTGAAGCTGTTTCAATCCAAAGGAAACCCTTTTCTTTTCCCGGTCAATTTTTATTACTTTGACTTCGACTTCACTTTCAAGAGCGAGTATCTCTGCAGGGTGAGTAACCTTACCCCAGGACATATCAGAAATATGAAGGAGCCCCGTCACGCCGCCGATATCAATGAAAGCTCCATAGGAAGTAATGCTCTTGACGATCCCCTTCCTGACCTCTCCTTCCGCAAGAGAATCCCAGGTTTCTTTTTTAAGCCTTTTACTCTTGTCTTTTACCGCTACTTTATGCGAGACAACTATTTCGCCGCGCTTCCTTCCGAATTTTATAATCTTCATAGGAAGACTTTTGCCCAGGAAGTCGGCGCCGGCCTCTTCCGCGACAAATTGTGACTGCGGGAGGAACGCTTCAGCTCCTATATCCGCGAGAAAACCGCCTTTTATCTCCCTAATTATTTTTCCGTCAACAACATCCCGTTCATTGTAGGCCTTCTCCAGCGCGTCTAAGTGTTTTAAACCGTCAGCTCTGGTCTTGGAAAGAACAATGTTGCCGTTGTGGTCGTCAAACCTGTCAATCATCACTTCAACTTCATCTCCGACTTTAACGGCAAGTTTCCCGTCAGCCCCGTAAAATTCTTTAACCGGGATGGCTCCGTCTGACTTATAGCCGATATCCACAATTATCTTATCCTGCCCTACGCGCACAACCCTTGCCTTTATTAATTTGCCTTCCTCCATATCCGAAAAAGCTTCGGACATTAGAGTGCTCATATTGATAACATCTTCGCCGCCCTCGTTGGAATTCAGCTCTTCTTTAAACATGGTATCTCCTTGAGGTGTGTCGCTAGACGACACACCGAAACCCTGAATTTTGCAAGATTCAAAATTCAGGGTTGAAACAATCACAAAAGTTTGCAAGATTCAAAATTCAGAGTTGAACAAATTACATTTACTTATCAATCCCAAGATCACTATGTGTGTCGCTAGACGACACACCGAAACCCTGAATTTTGCAAGATTCAAAATTCAGGGTTGAAACAATCACAAAAGTTGCAAGATTCAAAATTCAGGGCTGAGAAAAGTTAGGTCCTATCACTCCGAAATTCCTCTTCGGGGACTATAGCCGGACACTGATAAAACAGTGATTTGTCCGGACAATAAAATGATGGATTCTAATACGCGGTTAACAGGAAGGCACAACAAAAAGCATGTTTTTGGCAGACCACTATCTATCCTACAACTTTTTAAGCTTGCTGACCACTTCCTTTATCACCCATTCAGGTGTGGAAGCTCCGGCTGTTACACCCGCCTTCTTTTTGCCCTTGAACCAGGCATTTTGTAATTCCGACGCGTCCTCTATCTGCCGCGTCACTACACCGGTAGTCTCGCATACTTCTGCCAAATGCTTTGTGTTGGCGCTGTTATGTCCGCCCACAACAATCATTATATCAACTTCCCCCGCCAATTTCAAGGCGGAATCCTGCCTCTCATGAGTAGCACTGCAAATGGTGTTGTAAATCTTGACTTCCTGGGCTTTCTTGAGCAGTATTTCCATTATTTGCTGAAAATTCTTCATCGACTGGGTGGTTTGAACAACAATTCCCAGCTTGCCTGAAGGAACGAGCTTTTTGGCTTCTTCCGGGGTCCCTACAATCCCGGCTTTTTCAACCGAGTAACCTTTTATTCCCTGTACTTCGGGATGATCCGCCTCGCCGATGATGACCGTTTTGTAGCCTGCTGCCACAAGCTTCGCAATATTCTTCTGCGGTTTCTTCACAAATGGACAGGTCGCATCAATAATCTTGAGCTTCTTCTTCCTGAATATTTCTTCTATGGCGGGCGAAACCCCGTGAGTTCGGATTATTATGGTACTTCCGGATTTAATGTTTGAAACACTCTCCACCGCAACAATACCGTCCCTTTCAAACTTGCTTACTACTTGCGGGTTGTGTATCAGCGGCCCGTAGGTGTACACTCTTCCGTTTGCGGCTTTTTTTGCTTCTATCGCTGTTTTTATGGCGCGTTTTACGCCAAAGCAGAACCCCGCATGTTTGGAAAGAATTACTTTCATTTCTTTTCCTCTGCTGCAGGTTTTTTCATTTTTATAATATCCTCCATTGCCCTGTCGGCTATCGCCTGGTAGACGGCTTTAGCTTCCGGCCTTGCAAGGAGGTCGGAATATTCAATCGGCCCTCCAAAGTTTAAATTGATGGGGCTGAATAGTTTGGGGAGCTTTCTGCCGCGCGGCAGAGCTTCATGCGCTCCTTCAATAAGGCAGGGAATGACCGGAACCTTTGCCTCATACACAAGCATGCCTATACCGGCCTTGGCTCTCTGGGGCTCGCCGTCAACGCTTCTGGTACCTTCGGGAAAAGCGATAATGCCAAGCCCTTTTTCAAGCGCGGAAATCACCTTTTCGTACCCCCCGCGGAAACCCGTACCTCTGTTTATAGGTATCGCGTTAAGACGGCGGATGTACCAGCCGAAGAGTTTGTTCTTAAAGAGCGAATCCCTGGCCATAAACCCGACAACTCTGGTGCTGATAAAGGCTCCGAGCAGCGGCGGATCAAACATGCTCACATGGTTGCAAAGAACAATAAAAGGTCCGGTTGTTGGAATATTCTCATAGCCGTTTATCTTTATGCGGAAAAATAATCTGAAAAGCAGTTCAGCAGAGCGTCTGGTAAAATGATAAATAAGGTTCATAAATAAGAATATACCTTAAAATATCAGCAGAGGCAAGGAGAAATAAGAGTTAAAAGGTTCATAAAGTTCTTAAGGTTTATAAGGTTTGGGTTGGAACTATTTCTTAATTGCCGATTCAGCTTTCTCAATATTCTCGGGTTTGTCAGCAACTATCAGGACTTCTTCTTCATCATCGAAAGATAACTTGCCGTCTTTGGAGAGCGCGGCTCTTACCCTTTCGAGCATGGCAAGGAAGTCTAAGGAGCCGGATTCGTAAATGTCCTGGTAGGATATTTCAGCCCTCCGAACACCGGCTCTGCAGATATGCACGGAGTCTTTGTGAGTGTTATAGTAAGTGGCCAGCCCCAGGGGCTCCAGTATATCTTTTAGCGCGGCGCTCAAAAGCACATCTTTCTCGCTGTTATAAAACATTCCGCCGTAAGAGCCTATTTCTTTCACATCGGATTCAAATTTCTGTCCGGCCTTTAAAAATAATCTCTCCAGCCCGTTCAGAAGCTGTATACCTGAAAGTTTTACCGGGCCGGCAAGCAGGACATCGCGCAGGGTTGTGTGGAGCACGCTTTCCTTGACTTCCTCCCAGGCTTCATTTTCCGCTTTCGCCCTGATATTATAAACGCCTTCTATCCCGTATTCAAACCTCCGGCAGACAAGACCTGCCGGTTTAAGAATAATTCCGAGCAAAGTTTCAACTTTTATCTTCTTCCCCGGCATATATCTAAAGTTAACCGGATAATTCCCGGCTGAGGAGTTTCCGCCGGAGACCACATAGGAAACGCCCGCCGGCTCGCAGATCTTCTCTATCGCGAGAAGCAGCGGCGCATTATTGAAATCAAAAAAGGCTTCAATCTCCTCCGGAGGGGTTTTCCTGCGAAGTTTTTTTATAATTTTCTTATCAAAGGTAAACTCGCCCTCATCAATATGATAAATGCCTTCTTGGGATTTGGAGAAGATCAGGCCGTTTGGAGCTAGCAGAAGCGTCAGCAGGTCTTCCACGCTTGAGGGCCTGTTCATTTTTACAAAGACAGGCGCATTGAGCTTCTCGCTTCTTGTGTCAATAACATAAGGCACGCCTTTCGCTTTAAGGAACAAAAGATCAAGCGCGGTGCGGAGCGGCGTTCCGGCAAAGCGGACAGGGGGGTCTATCAGGTTTTCTGCGGCAAAACAGGAAACAGAACATACTACCAGCAGAGAAAACAATAGATATTTTTTCATTTTCCACATCTCCGCGGGTTGAAAAATAACAACGGCAACCTCACCTACGCTGCTTCTTTTACACTATTTCGCGAGCGCCGTCAGCAGATCTGACCACCCAGAACTCCGGCAGAAGCCCTGTGCGTTTAGGGTACTCCGTCATTATTTTGGTTTCAAGTTCTTTTAACGCGCTGTTCTTTACAAGGCTTAGGGTGCAGCCGCCGAAACCGCCGCCTATAATCCTGGTCCCATAAACCCCTTTTACCGAATCAGCTATCTCAACCATGGCGTCAAGCTCAGGACAGCTTATCTCAAAGGTCTCTTTCATGCTTTTCATTGAAGACCTCTCAATTTCGCCGAGCATTTCAAGATTATTGTTTTTAAGCGCCTCCGCGGCTTTTTTGACGCGGTCTATCTCATAAACGACATGCTCAGCGCGCTTTCTTGCGGGAAGAGGAATCTTTTCTTTATTCTTTTCAAACTCAGGAATACTCACATCTCTCAAGCCCCTGACTTTCGGGTCAAGTCCCTTAAAAATATTTGTTGCTTCCGTGCACTGCTCGCGTCTTTTGTTGTACTCGGAAGAAGCAAGTGTCCGCTGTTTTTTAGTGTCGGAGACAAAGAACGAGAGATCGGGAAAGTTTAACGGAATAAATTTATAACTCAGGTCCGCGCAATCAAGAAAGAGCAACTGATCTTTTTTGCTCATGGCCGAAGCAAACTGGTCCATTATGCCGCACATTACTCCCACGAACTTGTTCTCGGCTTTCTGGCAGGCTTTGACAAGGTTCAGGTCGCTTAAATTAATTTCTTGAAGAGCTCTGACAGCGTACGCGACCGCGACTTCCAGCGCCGCGGAAGAACTCATCCCTCCGCCCTGAGGAATGTTCCCGCCGAAGACTATGTTCATTCCTTTCAGTTTGAATCCGTCCGCCATCAGCACGGAAAAGACGCCCATAAGGTAGTTTGCCCATTTCTTGTTATTGTTGAACTTCAAATCGTCAAGCGTGGTTTCAAAACCTTCCTCGTAATCCAGGGAGAATAGTTTAAGTTTATCATCACCGCGGTTCCCGGCAACAACTATTATCTCTCTGTCAACCGCGCAGGGCAGAACAAACCCAAGATTGTAGTCGGTATGCCCGCCAATAACATTAATACGCCCGGGGCCTGCAAAAATACGGGGATTGGGGGATTCCGGATACAACTTTTTGAACTTTGAGACCAATAAATCTGTGTTCAGCATAATTGTTTCCTCTTAAACCTTAAACCCTAAACTTTCAACTTTATACCTTATAGTTTTCTTAATTCCGCCGCCTACTCTTCCGCCAAGGTATCATTGATAAAAGATC
>JBAXDA010000045.1:0-8811 GCA_037141215.1 Candidatus Firestoneibacteriota bacterium
GGTCGCGATGCCAAGACGCTCACCGAACGCCCGACATTGTTCCTCGGCGGCCACGGCCTGTTCAGCGCGATTGGCGATTACGAGCGTTTCTGCCGGATGATCCTCAACCATGGCGAACTCGATGGTGCGCGGGTCCTCAAACCGGAAACGGTCGATCTCATTTTCCAAAACCATCTCAAGCATCCGACGATGAAATACGGCCTCGGCGGCGTCGTGAACGGCGAAGGCAGCTACGGCTGGGGCGGCGCTGACGGCACGCAGTTCGTCATTGATCTGAAGAACAAATTCTTCGTCCTCTTCATGGTGCAGACGCAGGGCTACAAAGCGCCGACGTATCCCGCTTTCCTCGCGCTCGCCAACGAAGCCGCCGGCATTGCCGGCGGACGCGCTGAAATGTCAGGCGGAGACGGTGTGGGCGGCACTGGCGGCTACTTCAAACAGCGCGACAAAAACAATGACGGCAAACTCGACCGCGAAGAACTGCCCGGCGCATTGTTCGACCGTCTCGACGCAAACAAAGACGGTTTCGTGACAGAGGACGAGGCGAAAGCCCTCTGGGAGAGGAATCAAAAAAAGTCGGGAAAATGAGAACCAGAACTACGATCTTCGAATTAAATAGGGCTAAGCTAATGAGGGACAACAGCGCCCAATTATTGACAATATTTTTATGGTAAATTAAAACATGCCAAGAATAGCAAGAGTGAAAGTACCAGGAATTCCACATCATATAGATTAATGGGGCACTGGTCCCTCAATAACCATTCCCCGATAATCCCTTTGGTGTAACCCATTTGGCTTTACAAATGAAGTTTTATTTGTTATAATCCTGATATCGACATATTGGAGTGTTCTCCAAAATGTCTACTACCGTTATGGAATACTGTCCAATATGGAGGGGAAGTGAAAACTAGATATTTAGAGAAATACATTCTGGGTGACCTGAATAAAAAGATGGTGTTTATCGGGGGACCAAGACAGGTAGGAAAAACCACTCTCTCAAAAATGATAGCCGACAGGTGTTTCCACGGCAAAGCCCAGTATCTCAACTGGGATTTTGCGGGAGACAGGCGGGCAATAACTTCCGAAGTCTTCGAACATAAGAGAGATCTTTTAATCTTTGATGAATTACATAAATTCAAGCAATGGAAAAATTATATTAAGGGTCTCTATGACAAATTTTCTCCGGCATTGAAGATCCTTGTAACAGGAAGCTCAAGGTTGGATATCTTCAGAAAAGGCGGTGACTCTTTACTGGGAAGGTACAGGTATTACAGGCTCCATCCCCTCTCCATGGCTGAGCTCTCCGGCATAAAAGCAATACCTGAACCCATGAAAGAACTAAAACTGCAGGAACAGGCGGCAGATAAGGAAGCATTTACAAGGTTGTTTAAGTTTGGAGGCTTCCCTGAAGTATTTTACTCAGGCAAGGAGGCTGACCTCAGGAGGTGGCACGAAGAGCGGGCAGAAAGAACGGTCAAAGAAGACATCCGCGACATTCAGCAGCTGACTGACAGCTCATCAATGCTTATCCTTGCAGAACTACTCCCGTCTAAAGTGGGGTCTCAATTCTCGGTTAACTCTTTGACTGAGGATTTTAAACTCTCCTACAAGACTATTGCCGCCTGGGTTGGCATACTTGAGAATTTTTATTACAGTTTCCGGGTCTACCCGTTTCAGAGTACAAAGATCAAAGCACTAAAGAAAGAACCAAAGCTTTTCATGTGGGACTGGTCAGCCGTCCCCGAAGAACCGGCAAGAATAGAAAACATGATAGCTTCACATTTGCTAAAATTAACTCACTGCCTTCATGATGTAGAAGGATACAAAGCCGAACTTTACTACATCCGTGATAAAGAAAAGCGGGAAACGGATTTCCTTGTGGCAGTAGGCGGCAAACCCTGGTTCTCTGTTGAGGTAAAATCAAAATTCAAAGGGGTCTCAACGCCGCATAAATATTTTAAAGAGAAATTAAGCATTCCACATAACTACATAGTAACCCTGGAACAGGATGTTTTAAAGGAACAGAACGGTTTTGTTGTCTGCGGGGCATCCAGATTTCTTTCAGCGCTGGTATAATGACGATACTTAGGCTAATTTGAACTTGAAAAAACGCCTTACAGATGCTAACATAATAAACAGTAATGCGGGCGTAATGGCGGTCGGTTGACCTTGTATGACCTAACACCTTCGTCATACTACGGTCAAAGCGCTGGTCGAGGATTTGCATTAAGGTAGCGGGCGTAATAGCGACCTTCGGTCGCGGGCTGTAGTCGTAACTTGCAAATAATAGTTTAAATGTAATGCGGTCGTAATGACGACCAGCTGCCCTTGTCTGACTAAACACTTCTGTCAGACTACGGGCAAAGCGCTGGTCGAGGATTACGCCCGTTTTATATTAAAGTTTACATTAATGTGCGGGCGTAATGGCGACTGATTTCCCTCGTGTGACCCGGTAAGATTCTGTCCCTGTCACACTTCGGTCAAAGCATCAGTCGCGGGCTGTGATCGTAACTTGCAAATAATAGTTAGTAAGCGGTAACGGTTTCCAAGAAACAAAAGATGCGGGCGTAATTCAGCGGTAGAATGCCACCTTCCCAAGGTGGACGTCGAGGGTTCGATCCCCTTCGCCCGCTCCAATAAGTACAATAACTAATAGCTAATATCTGATAGCTGATAACCCCGAGACGTCCACATAACAAAATGTCGAAGGGTTCGACGCGTTCCAAAACGAAAACATATTAGCAGTGCATTTGTCGAAGACCAAATGCACCCCGAGCCTGCGACAAGAAAAGCAATAACTTATAACTAATATCTGATAGCTGATAACACCCGAGACGTCCACATAACAAAATGTCGAAGGGTTCGACGCGTTCCAAGAAAAGCAATAACTAATAACTGATAACTAATAGCTAATACCTGATAGCTGATAAACCCGAGACGTCCACATAAGGTATGTCGGAAGAAAAGCAATAACTTATAACTAATATCTGATACCTAATATCTGATAGTCCGGAGACTTATATCCGTTCGGATCTAAACTAATCAGGATTGCAGGTCCGGATAATTAAGATTGTTGGATTTTCATCTATAAAAACAAGGAGGAATTCATATGTGGAAAAGGAATAGCTTCTGCATTATTATTGCCGTTATTTTTATTAGCGCTTTAGCAATCGCTCAAGAACCAATTTCTAAGCCTGCAGAAGAAGTAACAGACACCGCTAAAACTCCTGAAAAAACCTATACTTCTACCGAAGCAAAGGCCGAAGTGATGAAAGCTCTGAGGGAGAAGCGGATAGAGCCGAGCGAGATAGGCGATTACTATGAAACTATAAACAACGGGAAAATTGCCGAAGCTATGAAGAAATTGAATAGCGTTTCAGGGAACAGGGCAAATAAAGCAGGAAGCTCGGACGCAGGGAATGACTGGCCCTATTTCCTTGGGCCGAACCGCAACGGAACTTCTCCGGAGAAAGGCCTTCTGCGCAAATGGCCGGAGAAGGGGCCTAAAGAGTTATGGCGCGCGCCTATAGGAATCGGCTGGTCCTGTCCTTCTGTCGCCGGAGACGATGTTGTAGTTTTTATGGCCAATTTCGTTAAGTCAACAGAAAAACCCTCCGAAGGTAAAATAGAAAAGGTAGTTTGTTTTGACGCGGGCACGGGAAAAAAACGCTGGGAGTATTCATACAAGCCCGATAAATATTATTGCAACTGGCCTCAGGGCGGGCCGAGAGCCACCCCGACAATTACCGATAATAATGTTTACACCCTGGGCATGATGGGCACCTTAACCTGCCTGAACAGAAAAACAGGCTCACCTCTCTGGCAGATTGATTTTTCCAAAGAAGTCGGTTCTGTGGACGATCTTACAAAAATGGATCTTAAGGGCTTCTCCGCGTCGCCGGTAGTAATAGACAATATGATTATTTTGCCTGCTTACCAAGCGGATAAGACGGTGGTTGTTGTAGGAATAAATGCGAAGACCGGCAAAGTGGCCTGGACTTATAAAGACGAAAAGGATGTTAAAAAAAGCCCGAAGGATGCGGGGACAATGTCTGTTGCGACATTAAATGGCGAAAAGGCTGTGCTTACATATATAAATACGGGTTTGGTAGGATTGAGAGCTTCTGACGGCAAACAGGTTTGGAAGAGCGAGACTATAAACGGCAAGTACAGAACCGGGTTAGGCGTTCCCGTGGCATACGATAATAAAATATTTTACCCTGCCTCGTTTGGGCCTGCCTGCCTATTGGATGCCGGTTCCGGGAAAATATTATGGAAAAAAGATGTAGGTATCCTTTGGGGCAATGTAATGAAGCAGAGAGACGATTATTTTGGCATCGGGGTCACGGATTTCAACGAAACTTTTAGTAAATATTTAGGGTGGGTAGTTTGTATTGACGGAAAAACGGGGGATATCGTTTGGAAAGGCGAAAAGTCCTCGATCGGTTGTTCTCTTATTGCGGCTGATGGGCTTCTCTTTGTAAGAAGCTATAAATCCCTAATGCTTGTGGATGCCACACGCGACGGGTATAAAGTTCTGGGAAAAATGGATAATATGTTCGAGGCAGACGGCAAGTTCTTTGACGGCCCGAGCATAATGGGGTTTGTAATGCCGGTTCTTTCAAATGGCAGGCTTTTTGTAAGATTACCAGGCGAATTGTTGTGTTTGGATGTGAAAAACAAATAACTGGCAGACGTTTGCCGTGCCTTTCTGAGTTTTTCTTGTGGATTGCCGTGATTATGTTAACCTGCCGGATAATCCTTCCTGTTTTCCTGTGTTTCATAAAAATTTCTCATGCTGATTATGTGGTTGTTTATGACTCCAAATCCGAGATTCAGTACAATAAAAATTCCCGCAGTAAATCCTTTTACCGGCCCAAAAAATAATAATAATATATTATTATCAAATAAAGTATTTTTATTGACACAAACTACATATAGTGGTATATTTATGTTGCCTGTCAATATATTGTGGTTTTGCTGCTAAAAATCCATTAAACTGAGGGGCAAATCAAACGGGGGAGTGACATATGTTCCAAAAAACGTTTTTGGACGAGGACTCATCTTCTTCACTTAGGGAGAAAGAAATGATACCAAAAAAGAAATTGCCGGAGTTAAAGCTTTCACCGAACGCGCTCAATGTCCTCCAGAAAAGATACCTTAAAAGGGTCAGCGAGAAAGAAATGGAAGAGCCCGAGGAGATGTTCTGGCGCGTAGCCGACAACATCGCCCAGGCTGAAAAAATATATGACTCCAATATCTCGCCCGAAAAATTGAACGGGATAAAAGAATCTTTTTACTCCATGATGGTGCGCCTTGAGTTTCTTCCCAACTCTCCGACACTTATGAACGCGGGGCGGGATCTCCAGCAGCTCTCGGCCTGCTTCGTTCTTCCGGTGGAAGATTCCATGGACGGGATTTTTGATGCGATCAAGAACGCGGCTCTGATCCACAAGAGCGGCGGCGGCACGGGCTTTTCTTTTTCGCGGCTCCGCCCGAAAGACGATCAGGTGAAAACGACCGGCGGCGTAGCGAGCGGCCCGATATCTTTTATGAAAGTTTTCAACGCGGCCACCGAGGCCGTGAAGCAGGGCGGCACGAGACGCGGAGCGAATATGGGAATACTGCGCGTGGATCATCCGGATATTATGGAATTCATAACCTCCAAGGACAATACCAAGGAGCTTAACAATTTTAATATCTCTGTCGCGGCGACCGATACCTTTATGGATGCGGTTGTGACCGACGGCGAGTACGAGCTTGTGAACCCCAAGACAAAAGTTCCCCACAGCAAGATGAAAGCCCGCGATGTCTTCAATGTCATTGTTGATTCGGCGTGGAAGAACGGCGAGCCCGGACTCATATTCATTGACAAGATGAACAAGAGCAATCCGACTCCTGAGCTGGGAGCAATAGAGAGCACCAATCCCTGCGGAGAACAGCCGCTTCTGCCGTATGAAGCCTGCAACCTCGGCTCAATAAATATGGCAAGGATGCTTACAAAAAACAGCGGGAAGCCGGAAGTGGATTACGAGAAACTCCGGGAGACCGTGCATCTGTCCATCAGGTTCCTGGACAATGTCATTGATATGAATAAATACCCTCTGGACAAAATAGAGCAGATGGTAAAAGGCAACAGAAAAGTAGGGCTTGGGGTAATGGGCTTCTCTGATATGCTCATTGAAATGAATGTCCCCTATTGCTCTGATACAGCGCTCCAGCTCGGAGAGAAGATAATGAAGTTTATAGATGAGGAGTCAAAAAAGGCCTCAGCCAAACTGGTGAGAGAAAGAGGGCCGTTCCCCAACTTCACGAAAAGCATCTATGCGAAACAGACGCCTCTAAGGAACGCGACAACCACAACAATAGCCCCGACGGGCACGCTTTCCATTATTGCAAACTCAAGCAGCGGTATTGAGCCGCTTTTCGCGGTCTCTTATGTAAGGAATGTGCTGGATAAGACAAAGATGATAGAAACAAACCCGTTATTCGAACAGATCGCGAAGGCCAGAGGTTTCTTTTCCGACGCATTGATGGAAGAAATTGCCGTAAAAGGAAGCCTTAAGGAAATTGAGGGCATACCGGAAGATATAAAGAAAATATTTGTCACCGCGCACGACATTGCCCCGGAATGGCATGTAAGAATGCAGGCCGGTTTCCAGAAACATACCGACAATGCGGTTTCAAAAACCATTAACTTCGGACACGAGGCCACCAGGGACGATGTCCGCATGGCTTATATGCTGGCTTTCAGGGAAGGCACCAAAGGTCTAACGGTTTACCGCGACGGAAGCAGGGACGGACAGGTTCTGAGCACGGGTTCGACTCAGAGCAGTACCGCGTCAGCCGCTCCCGGGGCCGTAGCAGGTCAGCAGAAAATAATACCCAGGCCGAGGCCTGCTGTTACTAAATGAAAGACACAGAAGATGAGCACGGGCTGCGGAAGCCTTTATGTAACCATCAACGAGGACGAGCACGGTATGTGCGAGGTCTTTGCGCAGATGGGAAAATCCGGAGGCTGCGCCGCTTCACAGTCGGAAGCAACTTCACGGCTTATCTCGCTTGCGCTCCGTTCGGGTATTGATGTTGATTCCATTTTGAGGCAGGTAAAAGGCATCAGGTGTCCTTCTCCGCTCTGGGACAAGGGCAACATGGTCCTCTCCTGCCCGGACGCTCTTGCCAAGGCCATAGAAAATTATCATACCAACGGCAGTAAGAAGAAACACGAGAACGGTACGGCTGCTCATGCAACGGCGACCGAATCGGGCGCATCGGGAGGCAACGGGACCACTGGCGGGACAAAAAACCTTGCCGGCATCTGCCCTGATTGTGAGAATGTGCTCGAGTATGTGGAAGACTGCGTTCTTTGCAGGTTCTGCGGTTACTCTAAGTGCGGGTGAACAGCCGTTTTATTGCTCCCTGTCGTTTTGAAGAGAACGGCAGGGATGTTTTTTTTGAAAAACGATTACACAGATTAGGAAGAGCGATTACACAGATTAATTAGAGGGATACACAGATTAGATAGAGAGATTACACAGATTATTTTAAAGGATTACACAGATTAGGAAGAGCGATTACACAGATTATTTTAAAGGATTACGCTGATTAGGAAGAGAGACCATGGTCCATAACCCGAGTGAAACGAGAGGTTCCGGGTTACACAGATTAATTAGAGGAATACACAGATTAGATAGGGCGATTACGCAGATTTTATTAAAAGATTACACTGATAGAGAGAAGAAAGATGAAGATTTCCGGTTTTACAATCATAAGGAACGCCCTCAAATACGATTTTCCCGTTCTTGAAGCCATTTCTTCCCTTCTGCCTGTCTGCGATGAATTTGTCGTGGCTGTCGGGAAGTCCGAAGATGACACGCTCTCCCTGATCAAATCCATAAACTCACCCAAGATAAAGATAATTGAGACCGTCTGGGATGAAGAACTCAGGAAGGACGGCAAGGTTATGGCGGTGGAGACCAATAAAGCCCTTGCAGCCTGCACCGGAGATTGGTGCCATTATATACAGGCGGATGAAGTGCTTCACGAAAAAGACCTCCCGAAGATAAAGAAAACTCTTGAGCGCTGTCAGGATAATAAAAATATAGAAGGCATTGAATACAACTGGATACATTTCTACGGCAGTTATGAAACTTTCCAGGATAACCGCAGGGAATGGTACGCGCACGAGATAAGGATAATAAGAAGAAGGCCCGATATTTTTTCCTTCGGGGACGCGATGGGTTTCAGGAAAAAGGATGAAAAAGGGGAATGGCACAAGCTAAAAACGGCCAACTGCGGCGCCTCAATTTACCATTACGGCTGGGTAAAACCGCCGAAAACCATGAAGGTGAAAAAGATAGAAACAGACAAGCTTTATCTTCCCGATGAGATAATTAAAAAAGAAGAAGAGGACATTAACGAAGGAAATATCTACCTGGATACTTTTGACCTGGCGCTTTTTAGAGGAACTCACCCGAAAGTAATGGAAGAAAGAATAAAGAGAGCCGGCTGGAAATTTGATCTTTCAAAGCTGAGCCGCACCCCGCGGTGGCTTCGGGCAATCAGAGTTTTCTTTCACCCGCTCTTGAAGCGTCTTGCAAAACTGGTTGGTATGAAAGAAAAGCAAAGACGCTTCTACCGCTAACCCGTTTATTTGATTTAGATTACACGCAATAAACTTTACGAACTTTTAAAAAATATTCACATCTGAAGAATATCTTTATTCTACAGTACTTTTCCCTTGAATTGCCTCAACCCCGCAAGTAGAATCATCCAATGTTATCAAAAATACTTAGCGCCACTACCGTGGGT
>JBAXDA010000046.1:0-8556 GCA_037141215.1 Candidatus Firestoneibacteriota bacterium
AGTCCTGCTCTGGTAAACTTATGCCTCAAGTTAATTTTGAAGAGTTTCATTTACCTAAAGGAGCAGTATAATGAAGATAGTTGTGCTTGATGGTTACGCGTTAAATCCGGGGGAATTCAGCTGGGAGAGCTTGAAACAACTTGGAGAACTTGTTGTTTATGACCGTACTCCCGCTGCTTTGACGGCAGAGCGGTGCAAGGGAGCGGAGATCGTGCTTTCTAACAAGGCCACGATAGGCGAAAAAGAATTCGCCGTGCTCCCGGACCTGAAATTCATAAGCGTGCTTGCCACGGGTTATAATATAGTTGATACGGCTGCCGCTAAGAAGAGGGGGATAATAGTTTCTAATATTCCGGAATACGGGACTTACTCTGTAGCACAGATGGTTTTTGCGCACATTCTGGCCTTCTGCCAGCATGTGCAGCATCACAGCGATGAAACAAAGCAGGGGCGCTGGGCGGCAGGACAGGACTGGTGTTTTTGGGACTACCCGCTTATAGAACTGGCCGGAAAGACCATGGGTATAATCGGCTTCGGGCGCATAGGCAGGACTACGGGGGACATCGCGCAGGCTCTGGGTATGAAACTCCTCGCCTACGATCTTTACAGGACAGACCAGTCGGAGCGCAAAAATTTTGAGTGGGCAGATTCTGCGGAACAGGTGCTGGCAGAGTCCGATTTTATCAGCCTGCACTGCAACCTGACCGAAGCAAACAAAGGCATGATTAATTACGAAGCGCTCAAGAAAATGAAACGGACGGCTTTTCTTGTAAACACTTCGAGGGGACCGCTTATTGATGAAGCCGATTTGCTTCGCGGGCTTAATGAAGGCTTGATAGCAGGCGCCGGGCTGGATGTGCTCTGCGTCGAACCTCCGGCAAAAGACAATCCCCTTTACGGAGCCAAAAACATATTTATTACGCCGCATATTTCCTGGGGCACGAAAGAAGCCCGGTCCAGGCTTATGGAACAGACAATAAAAAATGTCAAAGCATATATAGCAGGTAAGCCCATCCACATCGTAAATAAATAATACTAAAAAAGTTTAATAGTCACATTTTCAATGATATAATACTTGTAATCCGGCCGGAGTACGAAGTGTTAGCGCGGTCGTATGATTCCGCACTCGGAGGCGCAAGATGCTTTCAGACATTGAAAATCCGGAGTTGTTACAAAAGAAAAGACTTCCCCCCCGATCGTATTTCTTCCCCTTTGCAGATGAAACCTCCGCTCTGAGCTTTGAACCAAAAAACTCGGCAAGGGTGCAGCTGCTTTCAGGGAATTGGAAATTCCACTACGCAACAAGTCCGTTAAAAGCGCCGGAGGAATTTGAACGGCCCTTATTTAACGACTCCGGGTGGGATCTAATAGAAGTGCCTTCCAACTGGCAGATGAAAGGCCATGGAAAACCGCATTACACCAATGTAAAATATCCTTTTCCTGTAAACCCTCCATATGTTCCGTCTGAGAACCCTACGGGCTCCTACCGCAAGGCCTTTAATATTCCTGCCGACTGGAAGGGAATGAAGCTGACGCTCCGTTTTGAAGGCGTTGATTCCGCTTTCCATTTATGGGTAAACGGAAAGTTTGCAGGGTTCTCCAAAGGAAGCCGCCTGCCCTCCGAATTTGATATTACCAGGCAGAGCAAGCGGGGAAAGAATATTCTTGCTGTCCGTGTTTACCAGTGGTCCGACGGCAGTTACCTTGAGGATCAGGATATGTGGTGGCTCTCGGGAATCTTCAGGGATGTTCGGCTAATTGCCTCCCCTGAAAAATACATAGCGGATATCAAGGCAACTCCGGAGCTGGACTCTTCATACAGGGACGGGACTCTGGATCTTACCGTTAAACTCGGGAATACCGGGAAATCAGAAGACTGCCTGCTCGGAACCTCGCTTTTTAACGCCGAAGGAAAGATTGTTGCCACGGATACCAGGAACATAAAGATTAAGAAAGGCGGAACGGAAGATAAGTTCACTTTGCGTGTGAATGAACCCGAAAAATGGACGGCTGAAACCCCGAATATGTATTCTCTGCTTTTTACTCTTAAAGATAAGCGGGGTCGGCTGCTTGAGGCCGTTCCTGTGGCCACAGGTTTCAAGAAAGTAGATATAAAGAACGGCGTATTCCTGGTTAACGGCGCGCCCATAAAAATAAAGGGCGTGAACCGTCACGAGTCGCATCCTGATTTTGGAAGAGCAATCCCTTTTTCGGCCATGGAAGAAGATATCCGCCTGATGAAGCGCCACAATATAAACGCTGTCAGGACCTCTCACTACCCCGACGATCCTCGCTGGTATGACCTTTGCGACAAGTACGGCATCTATCTTATTGATGAATGCGATCTTGAGACACACGGATTCCAACTGCTTCCGAGAAAAAAGGCTGAGTGGACGCTAAATCCGCTCAGTGATAAAAAATGGGAAGCTGCTTGCGTGGACAGGATGGAGCGGATGGTAGCGCGCGACAAAAACCGCGTATCAGTGATTATCTGGTCGCTTGGCAATGAGTCGGGACGCGGCGTTAATCATTTTGCGATGATTAAAAAAGCAAAGGAACTTGATCCGTCAAAGCCCATTCATTATGAGGGATTCTTTCTTCCAAGATATGTTGATGTTTACAGCCAGATGTACACCGACAGATACGACCTAAAACTTATCGGTGAAGGGAAAAGGCCGCTTAAGTTTGAATGGTTCAAGGAAGTAGCCAGGACCTCTGAGTATAATATCAAACCTTTTGTCCTCTGTGAGTACGCGCATGCTATGGGGAATGGGCCCGGAGGTTTGAAGGAATACTGGGACCTTATCTATAAATATCCGCGGCTTATGGGCGGTTTTATCTGGGAATGGTGCGATCACGGCATCCGGCAGAAGACAAAAGACGGAAAAGAGTTTTTTGCCTATGGCGGGGATTTTGGCGACCAGCCAAATGACGGAAACTTTGTATGCGACGGGCTTGTATTTGCGGACAGGAAACCCACGCCCGGGCTTATTGAGTATAAGAAGATTATACAGCCTGTTAAAGTTTCCGCGGTTGATCTGAAGAAGTGCCTGGTAAAGATACACAATATGCAGGATTTCGCGGATCTTTCGCTTTTCAGGGCCACCTGGAGCGTAGAAGAGAACGGGAGAATAACACAAATTGGGACGCTTAAGCTTCCCTCTATTTCCGCAAGAGGGTCAGCCGTTGTGAAATTACCTTATAAGCCTGCACTGGCTTCCGAGAGTTTCCTTAACGTATTTTTTGACCTTACTGAAGACACTTTGTGGGCAAAGAAAGGCTTTCCTGTTGCGCAGGAGCAAATCAAACTGCCTTCTAAGCCCGCAGTCTATAAGCCGGCAAAAGGCCTTGTAAAAGTTGAAGAAAGCAGAGGGTCTGTGCTTGTTTCGGGAGCCGGCTTTTCAGCTGTATTTGACAAAGAATTAGGCCTGCTTAAAAGCTTTAAGCAGGGCAAGACAGAGCTTATTAAATCCGGCCTCAGGTTCAATATCTGGCGGGCAACAACCGACAACGACAGAGGCGGGAGAGGCGGCTCGAAAGAGTGGTACGAGAAGAATCTTAACCTTATGCTGCACAGAGTGGAGAGCGTAAAAGCGCGCAAGGTCTCAGGCGCTGCGGTTATTGAAGTAATAACCAGGGTGGCTCCGCCTGTATGGAACTTTGGCTATAACATTAAATACATTTATACGATATTTGGCGGAGGAGCTGTTAAGGTGGAGGTTTCCGGAACGCCTGACGGAAAGTGGCCTGAAAGTATCCCGAGGCTTGGCGTCTCGATGTCTCTTCCGAAAGAATTTGAGAATGTTGAATGGTTCGGGCGCGGCCCCGGCGAAAATTATGACGATACGAAAGAGGCCAACCGCATAGGCCTCTGGAAGAAAACCGTAAAGGATATGTATGTGCCGTATGTCTATCCTCAGGAGTTCGGGAACAGGATGAATGTGCGAAGGCTCGCGCTTACCGATAAGAGAGGAAGAGGGTTGGAGATTATCGGTCTTCCCGAACTGAGTTTTACCGCGAAGCATTATACGGACGCCGAACTTGAGCGCGCGAAACATACCTATGAGCTGAAACCGAGCTGGAATATAGAGTTAAATCTTGATTACAAGCAGAACGGAATCGGCTCGTCCTCGTGCGGCTCCAAGCTCTGGCAGGAATACACGCTCAAGCCGCTAAGGTTCAAGTATAGTTTCTTCATTAGAGGAATAAAGTAAGAGAGTGAAGAAGAATCAACGAAAATTTATTTTGTCCAGCGGCTCTGCTTCAACAGTCGCATTTTTGATATTTAATTCCAGCACATGGCCGCCGAAGTTTTTTTCCGAGTCTATGAAATGAAAGTGAAAGGCAGGAGCAGGGTTCCTGTCTTTCTCAGGGGTGAAGAATCCCGCCATGGTTCCTTTCGCGTTTTTGTGTTCATAGATGGACTGCAATTTAATCACATCCTGCAGGGGAGGATAAGGCGGGTTCTGTTTCGGGATGCTCCTGACTTTTAAGTAATTAAAATCTCCGGATATTTTTATGGCGAAATACAGGGACTCTTTATTTTCAAGCAAGCCGTTAAGAACCGTTTCAAGCGCTTTATAATCCGAAACCCCTGTTAGTTTTATACCCTTCCCGTTTGTAAAAGTCGTTATTTGTATGTAGGGGCAGAGTGCCGCATCCTCAGCCTTGTAAGCTTTGCCGTCGGAACGGATGCGGTAAACTATTCCATCAAGCACAAGCATCTCGCCGTCCAGCGCCTCAAAGGTGCCTATCCCGAAATCGCCCTCTTTCAAAACATCGGAACATTTCTCCGTGACCGAGTAATCCCCTTTGAAAAGCCGGTTAAGATCGGAGAGCTGGAAAAGTGTGTGTTCCTTGCAAAAAAGCGGCGCTGTAATAAATAAGAACGCGGCAATAATAATTATCTTTAGTTTCAAGTTCGGTTTCATTTTTGCTCCTTTTCCTGATATTCCTCCAATCTTGGAACTTCCGGTTGAAAGACAAATATTGATATTCCATTATATCAGCAAATACTGTAGATTCAAGGCTTTCCGCGGTCTATTTGGCTAACTCCTTGTTTGCCAGGCGTATATTCCAAGAATAATAGTGATGTAGAGGTAAAAGAGGTATAAATGCAGTAAATAGATGCATTATATGCTCTCAATATTGCAAAAAGCACAATATTAAGAGTAGAAAGGAACAAAATTACATAATAATAGTAAAATAGCCCTTGACAACCGCTCCTTACGGCGTTAGAATGCCATTGGAGGGTACCTATATGGCAAGGAAGATAAGTGAGATCTATGGTGAGTTGACTTTCAACCGCAAGGTTATGAAGGAAAAACTCAGCAAAGAGGTATATGCAAAGCTCGTCGAAACTATTGACGAGGGCACGCCTCTTGATCACGATATCGCAGCCGATGTTGCGCACGCTATGAAAGAGTGGGCAACGGAGAACGGCGCGACGCATTTCACGCACTGGTTCCAGCCGCAAAGAGGCGGTACTGCAGAAAAGCATGATGCTTTCATAACCTACGGAGATAACGGAGAGGTAATAGAAAGATTCTCCGCTTCTCAATTAATACAGTCTGAGCCTGACGCGTCTTCGTTTCCTTCGGGAGGCATACGGTCAACTTTTGAAGCAAGGGGCTATACCGCGTGGGATCCGACTTCGCCCGCGTATTTACTGGAGTCAAAAGAATCCAAGACGCTGGTAATTCCCTCAGTCTTTCTCTCCTGGACCGGCGCGGTGCTGGATCTTAAAACACCGCTTCTTCGTTCACAGAGAGCGCTGAACGAGGTTGCAATAAAACTTCAGCGCCTTCTCGGTAACAGAATGGCGAAGAGAATTAAAGTATATGTAGGCCCGGAACAGGAATACTTTTTGTTCAAGAAAGAATTGTTTGAATCCAGGCCTGACCTGGTAATCTGCAACAGGACGCTTTTCGGCGCGGCTCCCGCAAAAGGCCAGCAGATGGAAGATCATTATTTTGCCGCCATTAAAGACAAAGTTCTGAACTTTATGGAAGACTTTGATATGGAACTCTTCAGGAGGGCTATTCCTTCCAAGACGAGGCATAACGAAGTTGCTCCGAACCAGTTTGAAGTTGCTCCTATATATAATGAGTCCAATCTTGGCATTGACAACAACCTGAAACTCATGGAGATCATGAAGAAGGTTGCCGAGAAGCACGGTATGGTCGCCTGCATGCACGAAAAGCCGATGGCAGGGGTCAACGGATCTGGAAAACATCTTAACTGGTCAATCGGAGATGACACCGGCGTAAACTATCTTGAGCCGTCAAAATCCCCGCTGAAAAACACCAATTTTCTTCTGACGCTCGGCGCCATCATGCTGGGCGTAAATAAATTTGGAGGCTTGCTCCGCGCGGTTGTTGCGGATGCCGGAAACGACCACAGATTGGGAGCAAACGAAGCTCCGCCGGCTATCATGTCCATCTATCTTGGCGAGTATCTTGACGCCATCTTCAATGAGATAGAAGGAATAGCGGCCAAGCCCACCGAGAAGCAGGTGGCGCATATCAATCTCGGCGTTCAAAACCTGCCGAATGTAGCGAAGGATTATGCGGACAGGAACAGGACCTCCCCCATTGCCTTTACCGGCAACAAGTTTGAGTTCAGAGCCGTCGGTTCTTCTCAGAACTGCGCAGAAGGCGCTACGGTATTCAATATGCTCTGCGCTTATGGGTATGCGGAGATTTACGACCGACTTTCCAAAACGACCGGTGATGTCAGGGCAAACGCCCTGCTGGTCTTGAAGGACATTCTCACGGAGACGAAGAGGATCAGATTTGAAGGAAACGGCTATTCTGCCGAGTGGCATAAAGAGGCCGCAAAAAGGGGACTGCCGAATGCAAAGAACACGCCTGAGGCGCTTGAAACCTTCAGAGAAAAGGATGTAAAGACTCTCTTTGAGAAGTTTAAAGTGCTTAATGTTCACGAGCTTGAAGCAAAGCTCGAGGTAAAACTTGAAACTTATGTCAAAATAAAGGATATAGAATTCAAGGTTGCAACGAATATGGCAAAGACCCTGATTCTTCCGGCGCTGACAAAACATCTGGAGAATACTGCGAAAGCTGCGGCAGCTATGGAGGGAGTGGGCGTAAAATCCAAGGCGTTTGCGGACGAGGTGAAGATGCTCGACGGAATTTATACCGATCTTCAGTCAGAGATAGCAAAGTTCGAGAAGCTACAGGTAAGACTGGATGGTATCTCCGATCTGCACAAGAAAGCGCACTCCTGCGCGGAAGAAGGCGCGAAAGGTTTGCTGGCTCTCCGGGCTATAGTTGACAAGGCGGAGACGGTAGTCGCGGATAATCTGTGGCCGATGGCGAAATACCAGGACCTGCTGTTGAAACTGTAGAAAATGTTTGGTTTGAAAAGATTGAGAAGGGCCCGCTTTTGCGGGCCTTTCTTTTAACAGGCTGTTAGGTTTTGGGAGAGGAGTTCAGGAAGCCCACTGTCGAGGCCTTCCGTTCCTCCTCTGCCCTTTATCAAGGCGGGCAATTATGTTATAATTAACCAGCAATTTGAAAATTTCTTTTGCCAAAAGGCCGAATATGAGAAAGATTGCTTTCCTCCTGAGCCTAGCCCTGTTTGTATTCCTTCAGTTTTCTTACGCGCAAACCCCTGTCTCAAAACCGGAACAGATTATAAGAGAAGATCAGGAAGAGGAGGCTTTTAAGGAAGAGGCGAAATGGCATTTTACCTCTGCCCTGGAGCAGTTAAAAAAAGAAACGGTCTCGGATAACGACAGAAAAGAAGCCGCCCGCATTTTGAACGAGATTATTGACTGCTATGACCCTGATGACCTGGAAGCCTACAAACTCCTGATAAAAATCTACAGGGAATTACAGGACGAGAAAAGTAAAACTATTATTGAAGAGCGCTGCCGCGCGCGGGAAAAATATCTGAGCGAGCTGGCGTCTGAAGAGAGCAAAGAAGTGTATTCAAAAGACAGCGCGCTTAACACGGCTCTCGTTTCTCTGGGAGCTCAAGACCCTAAGCAAAGAGCGCTCGCAAAAAAAAGCCTTCTGGCCGCGCTCAAAACCAACGGCCTCACCGCGGGCCTTTCGGCGGCTCTCTCCAGTAGGAATATAAAACGGGCAAAACTAGCGGCGGATATACTCGGAGAGATAAAAAATCCGCAGGCCTCGGCGGCGCTCGGCGGACTTCTTGACTCTTCTTCGCCGGCATTAAAACTCAGGGCGCTGGAAGCGCTTTCAAAAACGGGGGCCGAAGCAGGAATCCCGTATTTTATCAAGGCCCTTTCGGATGATTATTACAGCCATTATGAAGCTAAATTCAGGATTAGGGAATATGCCTCGGCGACGCTCTTTGGCGTTTTTAAGGAAAAAGCCCTTCCCCTCCTTTATGAAGCGGTAAAAAATGAAAAGTTAAGGTGGTATGCCCTGGAGACTCTTATCAGATATTCTCCGGTCAGCGCGGAAACAGGGGCGCTATTGAAGAAAAGTCTGGAAGATAATAATGAAAAAGTAGTTCTTGCGGCTATAAAGGGAATAGAGAAAATCAGGGAGCAGGAGCAATTCCTGC
>JBAXDA010000047.1:0-8542 GCA_037141215.1 Candidatus Firestoneibacteriota bacterium
ATCTGCACAAACGACACGCACTATATTTACCGTCACCATGCGCGGCTTCAAGATATACTTCTCTGCATACAAACAGGCAAGAAAGTACATGAAGAGAACAGGCTGAAATTTGCGAATGATCAGTTCTTTATAAAAACTGAAGAAGAAATGCTTGAGAAATTCGGGTTTATTCCTGAATCTCTAAAAAACACTCTGGTCGTAGCAGAAAAATGCAATTTTAAATTTGACGAGAATAAAGAACTGATACTCCCTAATTTCGAGATACCTGCTAATTTCAAGTCCAAAGAAGAATATCTTGAGGCACTTACCCTGGAAGGACTGAATAAAAGATTCAAAGAACCCGGACAAGAGAGAATTAATCGCATAAAAATGGAGTTAGAGGTAATTGTTCAGCAAAAATTCGCCGGCTACATTCTTATTGTCTGGGACTATATAAAGTGGGCTAAAGAGAACGGGGTAAGGGTCGGACCGGGAAGAGGCTCCGTTTGCGGGTCTCTTGCAGCTTACTGTCTCGGCATAACAGAGATTGATCCGCTCAAGTATGAGCTTTTCTTTGAAAGATTCCTAAATCCTGAAAGACATGACCCGCCTGATATAGATGTTGATTTTCAGGACCGGGACAAGATGATGAAATATGTTACGGAAAAATACGGACAGGCAAACGTCGGCCAAATTGTAACTTTTGGAACACTGGTTTGCAAAAGCGCTATACAAAATGTGGGAATGGTTCTTGATGTTCCCTTTAATGATCGGAACAACATAGCGAAGATGGTCCCTGCAAAACTTCCCAACAAAGAAGGCAGCGAAGAACAGCAGAGTTTGCTTGAGACCGCAAAAGGCATAAAAGAACTTGCCGAGCTTATGAAGAAAGATGAAAATGTGCTTAACATAATAACTATTGCTTCAGAAATGGTCGGTATGACAAAGAACACTTCAACGCACGCGGCCGGAGTGGTTATCTCAAAGGAACCGCTTGTAAACTATGTGCCGTTGTACAAAGATCAAAAGAAGGGAACAATCTCTACCCAATACGACATGGGATCCCTGGCAACTGTTGGTCTTGTAAAAATGGACTTCCTGGGGCTGGAGACTCTAAATGTTGTTGATGATGCATTGAAGAGCATAAAAATAAATCACGGCGTTGATATAGACATAGACAATATTGATCTTTATGACAGCAAAACTTTTGATCTGCTGGGCGAAGGTAAAACAGCAGGTGTTTTTCAATTTGAAAGCAAGGGCATGAGAGATCTCATGCGGAAAGTGAAACCCCGGGACATAAGAGATATGATAGCGTTAAACGCGCTTTACCGGCCCGGGCCTATGGAATTCATAGATGACTTTATCAAAAGGAAGCACGGACTTGTGAAGATTAAATACGATCATCCGGTCCTAGAGCCTATATTAAAAGAAACTTACGGCATTATAGTTTACCAGGAACAAGTGATGCAGATAGCAGTGGCTCTGGCCGGCTACAGACTAGGGCAAGCGGAAATACTACGAAAAGCAATGGGCAAAAAAAAAGCCGATGTAATGGAAGGCGAACGGCAAAGATTTTTGAAAGGCGCAAAGAAGCAGGGCTTTAAAGCTGCTTTTTCTGAAAAAACTTTTGATCTTGTAGCAAAGTTTGCGGGCTATGGATTTAACAAGGCGCACGCGGCGGCTTATTCAGTGCTGGCTTATCAAACAGCCTATCTCAAAGCCCATTACCCTCGGGAATTTTATGCCGCTCTGCTTAGTTCGGAAATAGGACATACTGATAAGAATGACAATAAAATACCCGGCTATATTGAAGAGTGCAGAAAAGCCGGCATACAGCTGGTGGCGCCTGATGTTAACCGCTGTTTTACAAGTTTTGCTGTTTCTGGTAACGAGATATGTTACGGCCTCTCGGCGATAAAAAATGTCGGCTCACTTGCTTCTGAAAATATTGTTGCGACAAGAGAAAAGAGCGGGCCGTTTAAATCTCTTGCTGACTTCTGCGCGCGTGTTGATATCCGTCTTTTAAACAAGAGAGTTATAGAGAGCCTAATTAAGTGCGGGGGTTTTGATTCTCTTGGAGAAAAGCGGCTTCAGTTAATGAATCTAGTTGAGCACACACTGGAGCAATCCGCAAAACTGCAGCAAGAAAAAAACTCGGGACAGGATATGCTTTTTGACTCTGAGGCAATGGACGAGACCATGAAATCGTTTTCTAACGAGGAATATCCCGAAGACAAACTGCTGGGTTTCGAGAAGGAACTTCTCGGCATGTATTTGTCCGGGCACCCGCTTGTAAAGTACGAAGACTCCCTTAAGAGGTTTACGAGCGCAAACACACAAACGCTAAAGAATTTCAAAGAAGGCAGTATTGTGACTCTCGGCGGTATAATTCAGAAAGTCGACAAGAAGTTTACTAAAGTCAAAAACGAGGAAATGGCAATCCTTACGATTGAAGATTTGCAGGGTACCGTTGAAGTGCTAATCTGGCCTAAAACATTTGTAAAAGTTTTCTCAAAGTTGAAAGAAGAAAACATGGTTTTAATTAAAGGAAAAGTTCATTATGAGGAAAAGTTCATTGGTAAAGGACAACCTCAGCAGGAAGCTGAGACAGGGGAAGACGATAAATCCGGATTGACCGTGAAACTCTATACCGAAGAATTAATGCTCCTTGAAGAAGGAGAGCAAAGATGGAGCAAAAAAGTCCACATTAGGCTTATTAAACTCGGACTTGAAGAACCCGTGCTTGAAAAACTAAGAACACTGCTTATGAAATACAACGGTGAAGAGAGTAATTGCCAGGTCTTTCTGCATTTTGTGAACCAGAACGATCAGGAGTTAAGTGTTGTAGAGACGCCAATTAAGGTTAGACCGACCAGGGAAATGATAGCGGAGTTAGAAACCTTGCTGGGTGAAAGTACCGTTTGGCTGAGTGCATAGGAAAGCAGGAATAAATCTTCTAAGGGGTGACGCATGATAACTAAAGCAAAATTGGCAGACGCAAAAGACATACAGCGGATCATTAATACCTATGCAAAAAGGGATCTAATGCTTCCCAAATCTATAGTAGAGGTCTATGAAAAGATCATGGACTTTTACGTATACCGGTCAAAAGGGAAAGTTGTCGGAGTAGCGGCCCTATCCATCCCCTGGGGGGATCTGGCGGAATTGCGCTCGCTTGCAGTAGAAAAAAGATATGCAAAAAAAGGAATAGGCCGGGAGCTTGTTGAAGCCTGTTTGTCGGAAGCCAGAGAGCTTGGAGTGTTGAAGGTTTTTACGCTCACTTATATTCCTGCGTTCTTCAAAAAGTTTGGATTCAAGGTTGTAAAAAGGGAAACTCTTCCTCATAAAGTCTGGACGGAATGCGTCAATTGCCCCAAATTTCCGGATTGCGGAGAGGTTCCTTTAATTAAATCCATACAATATTAAAAACTGCTGTTATCTTATATCTTTTCATCTAAACAGGAAGACCGTTGCAGTGGCAGGATACAGCACTAAACCTGACTTATTGAGGAGGATTTATGAAGGTCTTAGTTATAGGCAGTGGAGGTCGTGAACATGCCTTATGCTGGAAACTTGCTCAGTCAAACAAACTTACTAAACTCTACTGTGCTCCGGGGAACCCCGGAATTGGTACAATTGCAGAAAATGTTAACCTTAAAGTTGATGACCTTCGCGGCCTGCTTCTATTCGCTAAAGAAAACACAATAGGCTTGACCGTAGTTGGCCCTGAAGTTCCGCTCTCTCTTGGAATTGTTGATGCGTTTGAAAAAGCGGGTTTGAAAATATTCGGTCCTTGCAGGGAAGCGGCTTTGCTTGAGTCCAGCAAATCTTTTGCAAAAGAGTTCATGAGAAGGTTTAAAATACCTACGGCGGCTTATGATATTTTCTACACCGCCAAAGACGCGCTGGAATACCTCCGAGATAAAAAGTTTCCTGTAGTTATCAAAGCTGACGGCTTGGCTGCCGGCAAAGGAGTTGTAATACCAAAAACGCTTGAAGAGGCAAAGATATGCCTGGCAGAGATTATGGACAAAAAAATCTTCGGCGCTGCCGGGACAAAAGTGGTCATTGAGGAGTACATGGAAGGAGAGGAAGCGACTTTCCTTGTATTCTGTGACGGCGACAACATTATCCCCATGGTAGGTTCTCAGGATCATAAACGCGCTTATGACAATGAT
Source organism: Candidatus Firestoneibacteriota bacterium (assembly GCA_037141215.1). GTDB lineage: Bacteria > Oederibacteriota > D2-FULL-39-29 > D2-FULL-39-29 > CAIOVX01 > JBAXDA01. The sequence continues at coordinate 4,161 of JBAXDA010000047.1, forward strand.
GAAGGCCCAAATACAGGCGGAATGGGGGCCTATTCCCCGGCCCCTGTGTTGAATAAGACTCTTGAAAATGATATAATTAATAAGGTTATTTTACCGGCCGTTTCCGGGATGTCAATGGTCGGAAAAAAATATAAAGGCGTGCTTTATGCCGGTATGATGGTCACAAAGCAGGGCCTAAAAGTTGTAGAATTTAACTGCAGATTTGGTGATCCGGAAACTCAGGTGGTTATTCCGCGCCTGAAATCGGATCTTCTTGAGATTATGCTCGCAGTAACTGAAGGCAAACTGCATACTGTTGAAGCCGTCTGGGATGAAAGGCCCGCCGTATGCATAGTTCTGGCTTCAGGCGGTTACCCCGGTAAATACGATAACGGAAAAGAAATTAAAGGACTCGAAGAAGCCGGAAAGATAAAGGATGTGACGATTTTCCATGCAGGCACTGCTTTAAAAGACGGAAAGATTGTTACCAACGGCGGAAGAGTGCTTGGCGTTACGGCGCTTGGGAAAGACATAAAAGAAGCACTTAAACAAGCGTATTCAGCGTGCGAAATTATCAGTTTTGAGGGAATGCATTACAGAAAAGATATCGCAAAACGCGCATTCAATAGATAAATACAGGAGGAACTAAATGCTGGCAATACCTGAAATGAAATTGACTCGTGAAGCGCTCGGAGAATCACTTGTCCGGCTGGGGAAGATTAATAAAAATATTGTGGTGCTTGACGCGGACCTCGCTAAATCTACGCTTACAAACAAATTTGGAAAGGAGTTCCCTGACAGGTTTTTTGATATGGGTATTGCCGAACAGGATATGATTACAACCGCGGCAGGCCTGGCTCTCACCGGCAAGATTCCGTTTTGCGCTACCTATGGAGTCTTTCTTCCGGGAAGATGCTGGGATCAGATTCGCGTATCGGTAGCCTATCCAAAACTTAATATAAAACTAATAGCAGCGCACGGAGGCGTTTCTGTCGGCGCGGATGGAGCAACACATCAGGCGCTTGAAGATATAGCCATGCTTCGAGCTATACCTAATATGGTGTTATTGATGCCTGCGGACGCGCCGGAAATGATTAAGGCGGCAGATGCGGTTTTAAAATATGTCGGACCGGTCTGTATAAGAATGGGCAGAGAAAAAGTTCCTGTACTTACAAAACCTGAAGATAAATTTGAAATAGGAGTTGCAAATATGCTTCAGGAAGGAAGCGATGTTACGCTTATTGGGCAGGGCGCGCTTATTCTGTACGAGTGCCTGCTCGCAGCGGAGGAGCTAAAAAAGAAAGGGATAAGCGCAAGGGTAGTTAACATGCATACTTCAAAACCTATTGATGCTAAGTGCATTGAAAAAGCCGCCAGGGAAACCGGAGCGATTGTTACGGCTGAAGAACATCAGGTCATAGGCGGTATGGGAAGCGCTGTTGCAGAACAGGTTGTCAGGAGCTGGCCGGTTCCTATGGAATTTATCGGCGTTCAGGACAGGTTTGGTGAGTCAGGAACTCCCAAGGAATTATTCGAAGAGTTTGGGCTCTCTGCAAAGTTCATAGTGAAAGCCGCGGAAAAAGCAGTTTCAAGAAAACACAAATAATAGAACAGAGCAGGAAGAATACAGCGTTTTCAATTTGTTATTTATTACAAAAAGATTGGAGCTGAAATGAAACCAACATTAACTGCAATAGCCATGGTCTTGTTGATGGCAAGTATTGCTCATTGCGTTCCCCCTGCTCCAGGCCTGTCGTCTGAGGGCATGCCAAAAGATTCAGTCCATAAAAATACCGATGTTTCCGCGCTAATAGCCAGAGGGGCGCCTGCCTGGCAGGTTGCAAAGGCAATAGCTCCTACAGGAACAAGAAAAGTAGCGGTAATATTTGTTTATTTTACAGATGTTTCTCTGAGTACAACTGATGTTACTACCTACACTGACGCAACTAACGGATATATAAAAAAGATGAAGGACTATTACACGGAATGCTCTTACGGAGCGCTTACTTTGAATCTAACGTTATTAACAAACGCCGGGGTTGGTTATCAAGTCCCTCATACTATGTCTTATTATGGATCGAATAAAGAAGCCAATGTGGCAAACGGTTATCTTTTTGAAGATGCTTGTACTGCTGCGGGAATCACAAAAGCCAGCAACGGCGGCTATGATGCTTTGCTTGTTGTGCATGCCGGAACAGGGGAAGAATCCACAAAAGTAAGTTCCGACATCTGGTCTCTGTTTACGGACTTTCCCGGTAATTCTTCCGGTTTTACCGAGGGGGAAACAGTTCCGGCAAAGGAAAGCAGCTATTTGAAGCCCTTCGGCGTCCTGTGCCACGAGTTTGGGCATCAACTTGGCCTGCCTGATTTGTATAATACGGTCAGCGGAGCCGTAAATGTCGGAACCTGGGATATTATGGATTACGGAGCCTGGGCAAATAATGGAGACAACCCGACCCACCCTTCAACCTGGTCAAAGATGCAGTTGGGATGGATAACTCCGGTTACGGTTAACAGTTCTTCCAATGTCACCATAAATTCATTTGAGTCCGGAGTTGCTAATGCTTACCGGCTTCCTGTTCTCGGAAGTTCTACCGAGTATTTTCTTCTTGAATTCAGGAAGCAAGCAGGGATGGATTCAAATCTACCTGGATTCGGCACTCTTGTCTGGCATATAGATGATAAAATTGGGACTATTGCGCTAAATGATATTAATACAAACTCTTCCCATTTGCGGGTTGCGCTTGAGGAAGCCGATAAGAACGGGGATCTTTCTTCCAACCAGGGAGACACCGGCGATCCTTTCAAAGAAACATCCATTTTTACTGCGCCACAGAGCGACGGTTATTCATTGGCAAGCATAATAACTGTGGCAGATTTCGCGGGTTCAGCATCTTCCGCTATGACCATGAGGCTTTCTTTGATACCGGCCACAGCCAACCTTTCAATTAAAAAGGTATTTAATTTTCCAAACCCTGTAAGGAATGCGGCAGCTACTACTCTCAGAGCGGTTTTCAGGCGGCCCTTCACAACGGCATCGCTGAAGGTTTTCACGATTTCAGGCGAGCCTGTGCTGAATGTTCCTCTTACAGGTTCAAATCTTCAAAGTGCGCTTTCTGAAACAAACGGCGAGTGGACTTATGATTACATCTGGAATCTAACGAACGACGGTGGCGCAAAAGTTGGCAGCGGGATGTACCTGTATGTGATTGCCGCGGAGATAAGCGGAGACAGGCAGGTTAAGTCAGGAAAATTGGCAATTTTGCGATAAACATTCTGCCTGATGGCAGTTGCAGCCTTTTGGTTGCGAAAGGATAAAAATGACATTATACAATGCGGTTCGCGGCACCAAAGATGTCCTCCCCGCAGAAACAGGCAAGTGGCAATATGTCATCAGCCAGTCGGCGTCAGTATTTAAAACTTTCAATTACGCAGAAATAATAACGCCTATATTTGAAGTAACAGAATTGTTTACACGGGGCATCGGAGAAACTTCTGATATTGTCACGAAGGAAATGTACACTTTTCCTGACAAGAAAGGAAGAAGCCTAACCTTAAGGCCGGAAGGAACAGCCGGTGTTGTCAGGGCTTATCTGGAGAATAAACTTTTCAACGGACCTTCACCCGTAAAACTGTTTTATATCGGCCCTATGTTCCGCTACGAGCGACCTCAGGCGGGGAGGTACAGAGAGCATTGGCAGATGGGCGTTGAGGTTTTTGGCTCGGATAGCCCTGCGCTTGACGCAGAAGTTATCAACACGGGGTTAACCCTCTTCTCAAAGCTTGGAGTGACAGGTTTAAAAACAAATTTAAACTCCATAGGCTGCCTTAACGATAATTGCAGACCAGCCTACATTAAAGCTCTAAAAACTTACCTTGAAAATAGTAAGGAAAAACTCTGCGAAACCTGTAAGTTCCGTCTTGAAAAGAATCCGTTACGGATACTTGATTGCAAGGAAGAAAGCTGCAGGAGTATTTTTAAAGAACAGGGTATTCCGAGGATATTAAACTTTATCTGCCCGTCCTGCAAAGAGCATTTTGACAAAGTAAAAGCGCACCTTGGACTGCTAGGAGCCGAATATGTTCTAAACGAGAACCTGGTTCGCGGCTTAGACTATTACACCAAAACCGTTTTTGAAATAACCTGTGACAAACTTGGCGCACAGAACACGGTGCTGGGCGGAGGCAGATACAACAACCTAGTAAAAGAATTTGGAGGGCAGGAGACTCCCGCTGTAGGTTTCTCAACCGGACTGGAACGTTTAATGATTACGCTTGATACTCTTGGCATTAAACTTCCTGTTAACGACTCTGCGGATGTGTTTCTTGTTCATCTCGGAGAGGAAGCTTTGAAGAAAGTTTTTGTTCTTGCTGATACGCTCAGGAAAACAGGGTTAAAAGTA
>JBAXDA010000048.1:0-8527 GCA_037141215.1 Candidatus Firestoneibacteriota bacterium
ATCGCGGTGAATACGGATATGCAGCAGCTGAAAAGGAATAACGCGGGAACGAAGCTTCAGCTCGGGACCAAGCTTACCAAGGGCCTTGGCTCGGGAGCCAGGCCTGAAGTGGGCAAAAAAGCCGCGGAAGAAGACAAGGATAAAATAAAAGAGCTGCTTTCCGGCGCCGATATGGTTTTCATTGCCGCGGGAATGGGCGGCGGAACCGGCACGGGGGCAGCGCCGGTAATCGCGCAGGTTGCGAAAGAGATCGGTGCTTTGACAGTCGGAGTGGTGACAAAACCGTTCCTCTTTGAAGGCTTCAAGAGGAAGAAGAATGCCGACGCAGGCGCAGAGGAACTTAAGGGCGTTGTAGATACGCTTATCACAATCCCGAATCAGAAACTCCTGACCATTGTGGAGAAGAACACCTCTCTTGTTGATGCGTTTAATGTCGCGGATGATGTGCTCCGCCAGGCTATCCAGGGTATTTCGGATATAATCACTATCCCGGGGCTTGTAAATGTTGATTTTGCCGATGTCAGAACTATTATGGCCGAGATGGGCGGCGCTTTAATGGGAACCGGCATCGGAAGCGGCGAGAACAGGGCACAGAAGGCGGCGGAAATGGCAATTGCCTCTCCCCTGCTTGAGAATGTGAGCATTGACGGGGCTAAAGGGATACTGATCAACATAACAGGCGGCCCTGATTTGAGCCTTCACGAAGTGAATGAAGCTACCTCGGTTATATATGAGAGGGCGCACAAAGAAGCTAATATCATATTCGGAGCGGTCATTGACGAGAATATGAAGAACGAGATCAGGATTACGGTAATAGCCACGGGCTTTACCGGAGAAGTTAAGGCTGAGGTAAAACAGACGGAGGCTCCTAAAGCCGTGGAAGAACCGCAGCCAGCCGCGGTAGAAACCATACCGGTCGCAGCCTTGCTGCCGGCTCAGGAAATAAAAAGTGAGATTACTGTTCCTTCGCTGGTAAATTCTTCAGATAAGACGCAAAGGATATCTTCCCTGGATCAGCTCAGGAGAGAGAACGGAAAAAACAAGGAAGATATGGTGGAAAGTTTCATCAGAGAGCAGGATTGGGATGTACCGACCTTCCTCAGGAAGAAACCTGAGGACATAGTACAGTAGGAAAAGGAAAGGGGAGGCAGAAGCCTCCCCTTCTTTTATTGCGGGCGTAAGGGTTCAGCGCAAATCCAAAACTAAAGTTAACAAGAAAGGTTAAATAGTGAAGATAACATTAACAGGTCTTATATTGATTCTGTCTCTCAGCGCCTTCGGGGCTGAGAGTTGGATAAATATACTTTGTTACCATCGGGTTCTGCCGAAGGCAACGCTTTTTCCCGATGTCTCCATAGAGAACTTCGAAAAACAGATGGGATATATTAAAGAGAATTTTGATGTCATTTCCCTGTCTGACGCGGTAAGCACAATAGAGGGTAAGATGCCTCTTACAAAAAATTCAGTTGTAGTGACCTTTGACGACGGCGATAGAAGTATATATCGGAACGGTTGGCCGGTAATGAAGAAGTTTAAGCTTCCATTCGCGGTATTTCCCTATACCAATGTTGTAAACGAGGGGGGCAGAGGGCTTACCTGGGAGGAAATGAGAGAATTGTCCGTTGCAGGAGTTGAATTTGGCTCTCACGGCATTTCTCACTATTTTATGGACAGAAAAAAGAAACAGGAAAGTGAGCAAGCCTACGAGGAAAGGGTTAAGAGGGAACTCATTGAATCAAAAGAGACCCTGGCCGAGAAAATAGGCGCCGAAATAACTTTCTTTGCTTATCCGTTCGGAAAATTCAATGCTTTTGACCAGGACGAGGCCGTGAAAGCCGGCTATACCGCGGTGCTGACAACACAGGGCGGGCCCTGCAGGCCGGGTGCCGATGTGGATAAGCTTAACAGGCGGATGATCAATAAGAACCTTACACTTGAAGGATTTATGGCAATGCTCACGCGCAACGGGACGGAAAAATAAAAATGCGCAATAGACTGTTAGTAGCCATAGCCGCAATCATTCTTCTTTCCGGATTCGCTTTCGGAAAAGATAAATCATATATTTCCGACCTAAAGCTGACGGATGGGCAGGAAACCGTAGGCCTCAAGATATATACTATTACGCGGGGCTTTGACGACTATTTTTATCTCAAGAATATCTGCACAGTATTAAAGATTGATTTTGCGTATTCCACAAAACAAAAAAAAGTTACGCTTCTTAAAGCTTCGCGGTCCTTCTCGGTCTTTGTAAATAACTCAAATAAATTACTGCCCGAGACCCCTATTATGTTCGAGAAACGCCTGTATGTTTCCAGGAACGGCATGGAAGTGATTTTAGGTAAACTATTTAATTCAAAAGTAGAGTACAAGCCCGGCACCAGGGAGTTTAATTTGGGGAATGCCGGCGTAATCCCCGCGCCTCAAAAATTTACGGCCGCGCCGGTCCCGTCAAAACGCATTGAAAGCCGTCCGGAGCAGGAAAACTCAAAAAAAGTCGTAGCAGAAAAGAAAGGCGAGCAATTTAAGGTAAAAAGGATAGTCCTTGATGCCGGGCACGGAGGCAAAGACCCCGGCGCCATAGGTTTTGCGGGGCTTTATGAGAAGGAAGTTACATTTGACATTGCCGTTAAACTTGAAAAAGAAATCAGGGAAAAACTCGGCAGAGAAGTTGTGATGACGCGTTCCTCGGATAAATTCGTCAGCCTGCCGGAAAGATGTTACAGCGCCAACAGCAAAAACGGAGATATTTTTATCAGCATTCATATGAACGCAAACAGCAAGAGCAATATCAGCGGCATGGAAGTATACATTTACGGCAGGGAAGGCTCGGATATGGATTCCAGAAAACTTGCCTTAAGAGAGAATCTTGATTCTCCTTCTTTATATGACAAGGCTATAAACCGGATTCTCGGGGAGATTGGAAAAAAGTCAAACGAGAATATGTCCATTCTCCTTGCAGGCTTTGTAGAAGATGAACTTGTCGGAAAAACAGAAACCGTCGGCAGGTACAATAAAGGAATTTTAAGAGCGCCGTTCTATGTCCTGACAAACACAGAAATGCCTTCCATTCTTATTGAAGCTGCGTTCATAACAAATCCTGAAGAGGAAAGGAAACTTAGAAGCGAGGAGTTCAGGAATAAAATAGTGGAGGGTATCTTTCTCGGGATAGAGAAATTTATTGCCGCCACAGAGGTGGAAGAAGTTGCAAAAAGCGCTGCTACTGATAAAGAAAAATAATAAGCTGCTGGCGTTTACTTCGCTTAAGCCTTTTGACTTGAAGCCCGTGGGATTTGAAAAGAAGCTCCGACCTTTGCTTAAAACACTGAGACTGGAACCGTCAAAAATTTCCTATGCGCTCCAGGTCCACGGAGCAAAAGTTCTGGTGCCCCGTTCTTTGGAGTTCAAAAACCTTTGTAAAGCCGACGGTTTTGTCACAAACCGCAAGAACTACCTGCTCTGCGTTTTTACCGCTGATTGCCTTCCCGTAGTGCTTTATGACCCGAAAGCAGGCTGCATAGGTATTACCCATTGCGGCTGGAGAAGCACCTACAAAGGAATAGCAGGAAAAGCGGTGTTGAAAATGAAAAAACTCTTTGGCTCAAAAGCCGGAGATATCCGCGCAGTATTCGGTCCTTCTATAAGGCCCTGCTGTTATGAAGTTTCTACCTCTCTTGCCGCTAAATTTGAGAGAAGATTCGGGATGAAATGTGTTTTAAAGAGAGAGAATAAGGTTTTTCTAAATCTTGAAGAAGCAAACCGGATTTTGCTGCTTAAATGCGGGCTTAAAAGAAGCCGGATTACTTCCTCAAAGCAATGCACATTTTGCGGCAAAAAAATGTTTTATTCCTATAGAAGGGACGGGAAAAACACCGGCAGGATGGTTACCGGGATTATAATGACGGAAGCAGAGAGGTGACAGATGGAATTTACAAAAGTAATTGCTGAGCGAAAGAGTATCCGCAAATACGATATGAACAAGGCTGTTCCTGGCGAAGTGCTGCTTCGGGTGCTGGAGGCCGCAAGGATCGCGCCTTCCGCGGTGAATTTTCAACCCTGGCATTTTATAGTAATAAAAGAACAGGCTTTCAAAGAGAGACTAAAAGAAGTCTATCCCAGGGATTGGTTCTGGACAGCCCCTTTAGTTGTGGTCGGCTGCGTCGACACAAAATCCTCCTGGAAGAGGAAGGACGGCAAGGACTTTTCGGAAATAGATATCACAATAGCGATGGATCATCTGATACTTGCGGCAACTAATGAGGGTTTAGGGACCTGCTGGGTCGGAGCTTTTGACAATGCAAAGGCCAGGGAGGTCCTGAAGGTGCCGGAGCATATAAATATTGTTCTTATGACACCCCTGGGTTATCCGGCCGAAAGAACTGCGGCGACAAAGCCAAGAAAAAGTTTGGAGGAAATAATCCACAAAGAGAGCTGGTAGAGGTGAAACAAAAACTCATTTTCAAATGTTAAGAGAAATAAACTAAAAAACAGTCCGCTAAACGGGGAAGATTCAAGAGTGAAAAGCTTGGCGACAAAAATGTGCAAACCAGACTACAGTAAGGAGATAATAAATGAAACGTAAACTATTTCCAATATTAGAATATGATAAGACACGAAAGGCAATAATCAATCCTTCAGCATTTTTTGATGGCAAAACTATTCCGGAAAATGTTGTTTTATGCTTTTTTAAAGATGTTATAAGGGAACTAAGAGTCAAGCATAGGATAAAGGAAATTGCTTGTTGCAGAAGTGAGATGGGAAAACATCCGATATATGAGTTGAAGATCGGGAAAAAATGCATTTCAGTATTTCATTCTGCGGTAGGGGCGCCATTGGCGGCGGGTTTATTTGAAGAATTAATTGCATTAGGGGGAAAGAAGTTTATTGCTTGCGGCGGAGCAGGGGTTTTGGACAGAAATATTTCTGCCGGCCATATAATGGTGCCTGTTTCTGCCATAAGAGATGAAGGAGTTTCGTATCATTACCTCCCTCCTTCCCGGGAAGTAAGACCATCTGTAAAGGCCTTGAAAGCAATAGTAAATGTGCTAAAAAACGAAAAGTTAAGTTACTTGAAGTGTAAAACCTGGACTACAGATGCTCCATACAGAGAAACACCTGAAAAAATTACCTTAAGGAAGAAGGAAGGTTGTCTTTCCGTTGAAATGGAAGCGGCGAGTCAATGCTTTTCTTAGTTGAAATTGATCAAGGCTCCTCATTATGTTACGCAGCCTTCAATGCTTTTAGATCTTTTACTTGTCCCGCAACTTGAGCCTTAATATTTTCCATTAGAGCTTTGATTCCTCTCCAACCCTTAACCTTGTTAAAACCTTTTTCTGCTTCGAGCAGACTTGTTGCTGCCCAGCGTTGTATCTGATCTCCGTTCTTCCAGTGACATACTCGCCCGGTATATCTTTCAACCGATGAAAACACTGACTCTATGCAATTTGTTGTCTTGAGACTCTTTCTGAGCAGCTCTTCGGTTCCCAACTTGTGAATTGTAAGTGTTTCTTCAAGACCTTCGTTTAAACTGTTAGCCGCTGTTGGATTTATTTTCTTCAGCTCTGCTTTGATTTTCAGCAATTCTTCTTTTGCTTCCTCGTATTTCTCTTTACCATATGCAGCCTGGATTCTTCGACTCCAGTATCCGTGTTCCTTTTTGGGAAGGTAGCTCAGTATATTCTCCAGTTTATGGAACTGACATCTCTGAATCAAGCCATAGCCCTCAAACTCTTCCTTTATTGCTTTTTCTTCGCCTTTAGATCCGTCCACTACAAACAGAAGACCGTGGTCATATTTTAAGCCTCTTTCTTTAAGCTTCTTGAAAAAGCCCCCTATTGCTATACTGTTTTCACTGCCAACCTGTTCAAGTCCTAACGGTATTTTCTTGCCTTTATCTGTTATTCCCAGCGCAACTGTTACCCCGTATTCTCCAAAGGCCTTTCCGTCGACAATTATCGCGCAGAAAAGGTATTTATCGAGTCTTCGACTTTGAAATTCCGTCAGCCTTTTCGCTGTCGCATTCTTAAATCGCTTGGACACATTTGACGCGCTTAGTCCGCATACTTCCGGCACCAGCTCCGCCGATTCCTTATACTTCCTCATACTTATTCCGTTTATGAGCTTTTTGAAAGTCTGATCACTTCCAATGTATGGTTGTTGAAATCTCTTATAGCTCTCAAGAACAACCTCTTCGTTTGTGTTCTTATTCCTGGCCCTCTGATATGTTACCGGCATCCGCTGGTCTAAAAGGTACACATACCCTTTTTGCTTTGTCCAGCGCACGATTTCTTTGCCGTGTCTGCCTTTTTCGCCTGTCAGAGCATTCAGCTCTGCCATTATTTCGGCCCTTAACATCTCCATACCGCATGGAACAAGTGCTTGAATCAGTGCTATCCGTGTTTCACGGTCAAAACATTCTTTTTCCTTCACTATATCCATCTTTTCTGCTACAATTTTCATGGCTCCTCCTAAAGTTTTTTGGGTAAGACTTTGGTCGGTCTTTACCCTATTTTAGAGGAGCCTCTTTCAAATTTCAACTAACTTTAGCACATCGTCTTGTTTGTTGAAGGAGAGGCAAATGAAGGCTAAGAAACTTAAAAAAGAGAAAATAAAAATGGCAGACGGCAGGTATTTGATTTATTACTCCTGGGAAAAAAAGACAAAATCAAAGAAAAAGCAGCTCTAGTCCGTTAATAAGGTTCATAATGTTGAGTCTGGAGGTTCATAGATGGGCAGGAAGTCTAAAGTTGTTATTACGGGAGGGGCAGGTTTTATCGGCTCGCATATCGGAGACATTCTTATAGAGAATGGTTACGAAGTGTTTGCGCTTGATAATCTTTCCTCAGGGAAAAAAACTAATTTGAACCCAAAAGCTCGGCTCGTGGCAGCCGATATTACCGGAGCTGAAACTTCCAAAAAGCTGAAACTTATAGCGCCTGAGTATATTATACACGCTGCCGCGCAGATAAGCGTCTCAAGATCCATGAGAATACCGCGGGCTGACGCCGAGACAAATATAATGGGCACCCTAAATTTACTTGAATACGCGCGTTTGAACGGTGTTAAGAAATTTATTTTCGCCTCTTCCGGCGGCACTATATATGGGGACCCGAGTCCGCTTTCCGCGAACGAAAAGATGAGGTACGACCCGATCTCCCCCTATGCCATCGGCAAAGCGGTAATTGAATGGTATTTAAGATTCTACTTAAATGAATACAAGTTGCCGTATATCTCCCTCCGTTATTCAAATGTTTACGGTCCGAGGCAGGATCCGCACGGCGAAGCCGGGGTGGTTGCTATATTCTGTAAAAAGCTTATGGCCGGCGAGACCTGCACTATTAATGGCGACGGCAAATATGTCAGGGACTATGTTTATTGCAAGGATGTTGCGAGAGCCAATCTGATGGCGCTGCAGGCAAAAAATACCGGCGGCTTCAATGTCTGCACAAATATTTCAACGGACACCAATCAGCTTTACGGAAAGATTGTGAAAGCTATGGGCATAAAGAAAGAAGCTGTGCATGGCCCTGCCAGGGCAGGGGATCTCAGGAAGAGCGTTCTTTCTTACGGCAAAATAAAAAAGGAAATTGGCTGGAAGCCTGCTGTTGATTTGGAGCAGGGAATAAAGGAAACGGTTAAATACTTTCAGGATAAAAGCTGAATTAAAAGCAAATTCTGAATATTTATATTAGGAGCTGTTATGTCCGAGTTGCGATGGAATCCGATGCTGGAAGAATGGGTAATTACCGCTACGCACAGGCAGGACCGGACTTTTCTGCCTCCGGCGGATTTTTGCCCGCTCTGCCCAACAAAAAAAGGAAAGTTTCCCACGGAAATCCCGGCCGATAAATATGAGATAGCGGTTTTTGAGAATAAATTTCCATCCCTTCAGCAGAATGCTCCGGTTCCGGCAATAAAACCCGTCAAGTTCAGCGCGGTAAGACCCGCGCAGGGCATCTGTGAAGTGGTTGTCTTTACTTCAAAACATTCCACGACGCTTGCTGAGCAACCGCTTGACGAAGTTTATAAACTTATCAAGGTCTGGAAGGACAGATATGAGGAGTTAGGTAAACGGGATTATATAAAATATGTCTTCATCTTTGAGAATAAAGGCGAGGAGAACGGCGTTACGCTTAACCATCCTCATGGGCAGATTTATGCGTTTCCATATATACCTCCGAAGATTGAGCGGGAGCTGGCAGCGGCAAGGAAGTATAAGGCAAAAAACAAGAAATGTCTTTTCTGCGATATTCTCAAAGAAGAAAAGAAAGAAAAGAAAAGGATTGTTTGTGAGAATAGGAATTTCTTTGCTTTCATTCCCTTCTACGCCAGATATCCTTACGAAGTTCATATAATGACAAAGAAGCACAGAACTTCACTTGCGGAATTTTCCGAGAAAGAACTGCAGGATTTTGCCGCTCTATTAAAGACAGTCCTTTCCAAATATGACAGGCTCTTCAGCCTGTCGTTCCCTTATATAATGGTAATGCACCAGGCTCCGACTGACGGAAAGAATTACGGGTATTACCAC
>JBAXDA010000049.1:0-8468 GCA_037141215.1 Candidatus Firestoneibacteriota bacterium
GGCTTCCCAGCTCTCTACCAGGTCAAGCTGCTTTACTCCCTTGCATATTTTCTCCCAGATTTTTATTACCCTATCGGTTACCGTGCCCATTATCTCGGTGACAAGTTCGGGATCGTCATAAAACGCGTATGAAAGCCCCTCATCTCCCATGAGCATTCTGGCGGTGTTGTAAACTCCGTCAAGATTCAGACCGAGCGCATAATCCCTTTTATTGTACTCCCCGCACTTTTCCTCCCAGTTCTTCGGGAATCTGCTCTCGTCCTTAGGGTCAAGGAATCTGGCTTTAACATTTTCCCACTCTTTCCTGTTCTTTACGGGGTATTCCAGCGTCGCACTATGGAAATCCCCTTGTTTTTTAATGAGTTTCAGGCCGCCGCAGCCGGTCCTTATAATCTTTTTTTCCTCATCCTCTTCCACAGTAACCGGATCGGGTTCACCGCTGAGAAAAGTGTTCACCCAGGTATTTTGCCAGCCCCTGTGCGCCCCTTCAAATTTTAACATTGCGTCAATTCTTCCCGAGAGTCCGGGGTCTTTTGCTTCCCATTCGGGAACAACGGCATTAGCGCCGCCAAAGACCACTATGAAAGGAACACGGTCTATCTTTGCGCCCGTCAGAGCGCCGACAAATCTTTCTCTCGAATTCATTCCTTCCTCCCGGGACAGAAGCTTCCCTGTGCCGCCCTTACTTTATTTATTACTTAAGATTATACCCTTCAAATTGAAACACGGTCAAGAGAGATATCACCAAAAAGAACATCCGCCGGACTTAGGCGGATGTTCAATATTATCATTAACAAACCGGCTATTTTCTCAACGCATCAATGGCATCGCTCACTTTCGCGCGGAATTCTTTCCAATCCTCGAACGCGAAAATTTTGTCGTGCTCGCGCTCTCCGAGTTTAAAGGAGGCCATACGGTCCGCGATTAATTTCTCGCCGGCCGCAGCTGCGGGGCTTCCCGCCTGCTCTTTGCATAATCTTGCCAGAGTCAATAATCTGCGGTAATCACCCAGCCCCTCGCGTTGCCGTTCAAATTGATTGATATTCGGCACAAGTTCTCCGTCAGGCGAAGAATTGCACCAGGAATAGTCATCCTCTCTGCAATCCAGCGCGTAATAAGGGTTCCCCGCGGCAATATTCCAGTGCCAGGAGATCCTGTATTTCAGGTCAAACTGTTTTGCGGCTTTATAAAGGTAATCGCCGTAAGTCCAGCGGTTCCCGCCGTTATAGAAACCCCAGGCTCCGCCTTCTGACCGGAGCATATTTGTTCCGTCTTCATCATGTAAACCCCAACCGGCAACATGCAGAGCCTTGGACCATTTATAAGCGTTATCTGCTTTGTTTGTCCCGCTGAAACTAAAAGCCGCCGTGAAATAGGGAGGCCCTTTGGGGAAAGCCTTAGAGTAGGCTTCGGCATTTTTTACGGCTTTCTCGCTGGTATTCTCATCTCCCAGGTTGTAGTAGACCGGAAGCCAGCCTTTCTCGTCAGCGTGTTTCTGAATCTCGGTGTATATTGCCTTGATAAATTCTGAATAATCTGTGAACCCGGCAGCAGCCATCTGTTTATCATCCTGGTAATAAGGGTTTATCCGCCAAAGTCCTGCGCCATATGTGTTTACCGCCAGGAAACCAAGCTCCTTTGCCGTCTTCATCCATTTGTCCGAAGAAGCATAATCCAGCACGGGTTTCCCGTCTACGAAGCCTTTGTACTCTATGCGGGGCTGGCCGCTGAAAAATGTAAAACCATACTCCCTGAGTTTCTTCAAACTCTTAAGATAGATATCGGCTTCCCATTGTCTTGCTCCCTCATCCTTGAACGGAAGACCAATATTTCCGCCCCAGGGCCCGGCAGGAATATCCAGGGGATCCAGCGCGCCTTTCCTCACGACATATTCCACGGGAATGACCGTTTCTCCGCCTTTATCAGCCCTGATAGTCACCTTTCCTTTATAAATTCCGGGCTTTGCGTCCGCCGGAGTTTTTACTGTCAGCCAGAACTGCCTTGTAATATCTTTTGGCATTAGCACTGCATTCTTGGCCATAAGATAGCGAGGTCTTAGCGTGTAAACCGACCCATCCATCGTTACCCTGGTTATCCTGTAGGATATATAGCTTATATCAACAGCGCTTGCAGGGATGGTGGAACCGGCCTGTGTAAGGTCGCTTATATACGCCGTTACCATTCCAAGATCCTGCGAAGGGCGCACGCCCACCGACAGGGGCCCGTATTCTCCTGCAAATACTTCCGCGCTTAAAGTTTTTCCTATCTCATTCTTAAAGGGAGTATCGTTGTAATAAAGATCTTTCATAATATCTCTCGGGAAGGCAACAAAGCCCCGCTTAACTTCCTCGGCAGATGCCTGCATCGGATCTCCCGTAGGAGTGTGCAGTATGCGCTTGAAGTAGTTGTCAAAAAAGAACCTGCGCTTGCTCTCTACCCAGTAGAGGAATTTGTTTCCTGCTTCCATTTTTTCCGCGGGAAATATTATTACGCAGGAAAGACTGCAGGCAAAGTTTTCGCCTTCAAATCCAAGTTTCAGCTGCCCGTCTCTCACTTCAACCTCAAATTCTTTCTCTTTGTAGTAGGTCTTCTGATATTTGTCAAAGGTGTTTTCAGTCGGCAGATCCTCAGTGTTCCAGAACTTGAAATATTTATTCCTGAAAGAATTCAGGTCCATGCTGTCAAAAGAAACTTCATTGCCCTGCGCAAAAACTCTCCTGGTCTTATAGGCCTGGTATTCACCCCAGAAACCGGAAGGATTGTCTATGTTCAGGAAGACCCGGTACTTTCCGTTCGGCAGGTCAACCGTGAAATTGCCGTTCTCAACGCAGATAGAATCCTGATAAAGCGGATCGGGCTGCAGAACATCAAACGCTCTCCAGAGCTTTGCATCCTGGAAGCCAAATCCATTTTCCTTTTTGTAAAGAGAAGAAGTGGTTACTTTAGTAAAGCCGGGCATTACCGGGCTGGTGTTGGTGCCGAAATCAAAGGCTTTAAGCCCTTCGAAAGCCGCTTCTTCCAGGCTGTTATCCTTCTCCAATCTTATGTTGTTTATATATAGAGGGGCCTCGGGTTTTTCGCCGACGGAAAATACCAGCCGGGTTATTGCGTTGAGCATAAGATTGCGTCCCGGTCGCGATTTCTCGCCGACATAGAGCAGTTTTATAGGAAGGATAAAAGTGCTTTTTCCCGGAGGAACAACGGTATCATAATTAACACGGGTCCAGTAGTTATCCGTTTCTTTGTCCCGTATCTCCACATAAAGTTTCAGCGGCTCTTTCGCCTCGGTATAAAAATCCGCTTTTAACATATCATACTCCGACCAATCCTGCAGCAGTCTCTCCAAAGAGGCAAAGCCGGTGTCTATCCGCAGAGCGGTCCCTCCCAGGGCGCTCTGTTCAACAAGCGTTCCCGAAGAAAAAGGATTCTTTTTCTCGAAAGAGGCAATAACCTTCGTCGCCGGCGTCGCTTCTTTCTGCTTCTCCGCAGGTTCCTGCGCAGAAACAGAGAAAGCAAACACCAGGCACAACATCAGAAGCTTTACGGCTTTCTTCATACTTCCCCCTTAAGGCTTTTATCTAAGAATATAACAGGCTGTTGAAAAACTATAAAACTAGTCAGGGATTTTGCAATACATATCATGCTAAATTCCTGACTAGGTTATAACGCACCTTAAACAGCCTGTTATCCCGCAATTTGGAAGCAAGTTGCGGGACAGAATACGATTTCTTAGCTTGTTATAGAAACAACCTATTAGTAATTAATACAATGTATTCCCGTTTTCCTTCATATTATTCTTCATTTTACTGCAATAACGATCAGCTCAGGCCTGTTCCTGTTCAAAATATCTGCCGTATCCCGCCGCCCAGCCTGTATAAGGGTCTTTGGTCATGCTTGGCTCCTGTTTCCCTTGCGCTTAAAGCGGTTTTGACCTGTCGCGCACAAACGCTATGAGATCTTCCGCGTCTTTGCGGTCTTTGCAGTTGGCCTGAAAGAAAACATTATGTTCTTTCAGTTCCCCGAGATGTTTTCTTAATTGCTCACTCGTGGCGTCAAGCATGAGATTCCTCCGCCTGCAGGCGCCGAGTATGCGGGGAAGGTCTTCAATAGGTCTCTTTGTTTTTGGATCAACCGAAAACTGCATCATTGCCAGCCCCGACAATTGAGCCAGACGCGGCACATAGTGCAGTTTCTCGTTATGGAGATGATACAATGCGTGGTCATACCCCTCTAGCATCTGCGTTTCATAAGCAAAGCCGAATTCCTCATATATCTGTTCCGAGCAGAGCGTCGCGGCGTCATTTGAAAGATGCCCCATAGAACGGGCAGGCATCCAGCCCTCTCCCAGGCCAAAAACCCGGCCTCCTTGAATATCATCTGTCCAGGAAAGCAGATGCTTGTAATACCAGCGGGCGGCCTGCACCATAAAACTCATCAAGCGGTGCGTGGCCTCTGGTTCCAGAAGAAAATCAGTAAAGAGTTCGTTGCCGCGCGCGGCGTTTGCCAGATCCATAGGCGTCATTATCCCGCGGACAGCCAGAAAATATGAGCCGTCATTTATTTTCCGGTAGTGTTCGTAAGAAGCTTTCATATAGAGGAACCATTTGTTTTGCTCGTTCAGCGTAAGCATGGAGAAATCGTTAAGGTCCGTTACCGCAGGCTCAGGATGGCAGGTATTTTCCTGAAGCGAAACCTCCAGCCCCAGCCAGGCAGAATGCTCGGCAATACCAAAATGCGGATAGACTGCGGGAAGAGAGTCGTCATCAAGCCCTTCTTTCACTTTTATGCCCGCCAGGCAGGCCGCCAGCTTATAATCAAGGTATTCGTTCAATTGCTTTTCAAGATCAAACGAATTAAGCGGCGGGACCTTGGGCGTTGAAGCCGGAAAGCGGGTATTGAGCAGATAATGCCCCGGGCCGGGTTCTGAATAAAATGTTTTTGCCCGTTTCACGACATTTTGAACATGTTCCTTAAGCTGCATTTTTGCCCCTTTTGCAGATTATTTCTTGAAAGACTCCATAAGCCTCATCCATACCGGGAATTTTTTTCGGTTCATATATTTTAGGTTTAAAAGATCTTCTGCTTACTTCCCTCATTTCTTCAAGAGACCTGAGCCGTCCAAGCGCTCTGGCCTGCAGGAGGATATTTCCTGCCGAAGCCGCTTCAGTAGGTCCGGCATAGACGGGCAGGCCGGTAGCCGAAGCGGTCAATTCACAGAGCAGGGTATTATTCGCGCCTCCTCCGATTATATGTATGCACTCCGGGCTTTTGCCGCGCAGAAGTTTTATTTCCTCCAGGGCTCGCCTGTAAGAAAGCGCCAGGCTCTCAAGCACTACTCTGACAAGCTCTCCCTCAGAAGAGGGTATGTATTGCCCCGTTCTTTTGCAGTACGCTCTTATCTCCCCCGGCATATCGCAGGGTTTCAAAAATATAGGATCATTCGGATTTATAATTGCGGTGAAAGATTTTGCTTTTCTTGCCAGCGACATCAGTTCTGAAATACTTCTTTCCCGCCCTTTTCTTCCCGAATTTCTTGCAATTTCCTGAAGCAGCCAGAGGCCGTTTATATTCTTAAGTATTCTAAAGGTTCCTTCCGCGCCTCCCTCGTTTGTAAAGTTAAATCTTGCGGAGGCCAGTGTTATGCAGGGCTTTTTTGCTTCATAGCCGATGAGAGACCAGCTCCCGCTGCTTATGTAGACAAAGTTTGAGTGCCTTGCCGGTATAGCCGCAACCGCGGAAGCCGTGTCATGTGATGCTACATTCACAACAGGTATCCCGCCCTTGAGTCCGGACTTAAGAAGAACTTCCGGAAGAATATTCCCGAGTATATTTCCCGGCTGGACAATACGGGCCATAATTTTTGGGTCAACTCCGATACGCTTGAATATTTCCCCGGAGAACTCCTTTCTGGCCGGATTATATAATTGAGAAGTGGTTGCAACCGTAAATTCAGCCGCTTTTTTCCCTGTCAGGAAATAATTCATCAGATCAGGCGTAAATAGCAGAGTTTCTGCCTGCTTGAGTGCTTTATCGTTGCTTCTTTTTCGGGCAAAAAGCTGAAAGACCGTGTTAATCTGCATTATCTGTATGCCTGTAAGTTTGTAAAGCCTTTCGGCGGAATTTTTCTTAAAGAATTCTTCAGGTATGCCGTCGGTCCGGTTGTCGCGGTAAGAAATAGAATTTTCGAGAAGTTTTCCTGAGGCGTCAAGCAGTCCAAAATCCACGCCCCAGGCGTCAATTCCGATTGAGTCAGGTTTTTTTGTATGGTCTGCGCAGAGAGCAAGTCCCTGCCGTATTTGAGAGAAGAGCCCGCGAGTGTCCCAGTAGAGGCGTCCGCGTTTCTTGACGGTCCTGTTCGGGAATCTGTGTATTTCAGTGAGCCTCAATTTACCCTGAACCGAAAGTTCTCCCAGGATAGCCCTGCCGCTTCCCGCGCCCAGATCAAAAGCAAGATATTTATTAACTCTCATTCTTCCCCTGTTAATTGCCGAATGCCTTGTCAATATCCTTGAGTTGTTGCTTGTTGAGTTCTTCGGGTTCCACTCCTGCCATTTTGCAGAGGAGATAAATATCGGCGGCTTTCTCTATCGTATCAACAAAGTCAAACGCCTCAGTAATATCAATCCCGGTGGAAACCACGCCGTGCTTCTCCCAGACGGTAATACTCTTTCCTTTTATGGAACCCAGCGTTGACTCGGCAAGATCCATCGTGCCGGGACAGCGGTACGGAGCAAATCCGACGCCCTGCGGCAGCACAACTCTGACTTCAGGATGCATCCCGAAAAGAATTGCATTAAGTTTTGCCTCGCTCTTCAGCCCTTTCATCTGCGACATGGCTATAAGATTATTGGGGTGGGTGTGAATAATGGCTTTTTTTGGAGAACCCGTCCGCCTGAGCAGAGCATGCACCATAAGATGAGAAGGAAACTCAGAGGTCGCTTTCTTTGCTGTTTCCTTTTTTGAACTCAGGACATAATAACCGCTTAAGTCCTTTGCAATGACTACCACGAGCAGAGTATTCTCCTTGTCCTTCTTAATATCGCGCAGTCTTGCTCCGGTAATGCTGGTAATAAAGATCCTGCCGGAAAGTATTTTCTCGCAAGCTGGAATCGGATGTTTTTTATAGGAGTTCAATTCTTTCGGAGCAAGTATTTCGCCGGTAATGTCTATAGACAGGTTGCCGGCATTTCTCTCCGCCCAGCCTTTCTGCCAGAGATATTGTGTAACTTCGGTAATATCTGCGGCATACCGCTTTAAAACTTTATCTGTTTTAAAAGAATATATCTTCGCCATCTGCTCTCCTTTATATTTATCGGTGTAATCAAGTTTTCAATAGCCCTTGGGGCTACTGCCTTAACGAAAGAACCTGTTTTTCATAACGCTCTACTTCCTTGAGCCAGTCCCGCTCTGCCGGCACTTCGTTCCTTTGGCAGAACTCTTCCCAGACAAGGCCAAGCGGAAGGGTTTTAATCTCCTCTGAAAGCGCGAGCCTGCCTGTGAAATTGCCATCCTGCTCATAAGCTCTTAGTTTTGCAGCAGGTTCAAGCAGGGCAAAAAGCAGAGCTTTCCGGGTTGCCCTTAGTCCCGTTACCCAGGCAGCCACTCTGTTGATGCTGGCGTCAAAATAATCAAGGGCCAGATAAACTCTGTCAAGATAATCGCCCCGGACTATTTCTGAGGCAAGAGATTTTAGTTCGTCGTTCAGCACTACAACATGGTCGCTATCCCATCTTACCCCGCGGCTGACATGCAGAAGCAGACGGTCCAAGTTTGAGAGGATGGCAGAGAGTTTATCGGCAACTGCTTCGGTGGGATGAAAATGCCCCGTATCCAGCGTAATCATAAGTCCTTTCTTTGCGGCATAACTTAGATAGAAATCATACGAGCCCGTCACATAACTTTCAGAACCCAGCCCAAAAAGTTTCCCTTCAACGGCGTCAAGTATGCTTGACGCGGGGAGTTTCAACGCGAATATCTTATCCAAAGATTTTTTCAGTCTTTCTCTCGGGGCTTTTCTGTCCGCCGGCTCATCTTTATAACCGTCGGGGATCCAAATATTATTCACAGCCGCAGTTTTTTGAACCTTTCCCATTCCCGAAGCTATCTTTCTGGACGCCAGCGCGTGCTCTATCCAGAAATTCCTTATCCCCTCATCGGCGGACGAGAGCGTGAAACCTGAGGCGGCTTTCGGGTGCGAAAAAAATGTGGGATTAAAATCAAGCGCGAGTTTTTTGCTTTTAGCCCAATCTATCCACCTGCCGAAATGTTCTAATTTCAGTTCGTTTCTTTCAACGGTTTTCCCGTTTGTTTCCGCGTACTTGGCGTGAATATTGAAACGGTGTTTCCCTCCGGCAAGGCTCAAGGCAAAATCCGCATCCGCCCTAAGCTCATCTCCGTTCCTTGCCCTTCCGGGGTGATTGCCGGTCGCAAGCAAGCCTCCGCTGAGAGCTCCTTTCAAGGACTCTGTT